>JAFEBQ010000029.1 GCA_018242585.1 Planctomycetota bacterium | reverse complement strand
GTGATCTTGCCGGTGGCCGGGTCGCGCGTTCCCGTCTCGACCAGACACATGCGGCAACTGGCCACGACCGACAATCCGGCGTGCCAGCAGTAATGCGGAATCTCGACGCCGGCGCGACGCGCGGCCTGAATGCCATTCAGGCGCTCGCTGTCGCCGACTTCGACTTCTTTTCCGTCAACAATGACGATTCCCATAGCGTATCTGTCTCAGTTCCGGGGCCGTGGCGGGACAATTCCCTGGCCCAGCCGTTGTTCGTTGGCGATTTCGATCGGCGCCTTGCGAATAATCTCGAGCAGCGTGGCGCGCAGGTCGGCGTCCTCGGGCAGCAGTCGCGACAAGACGCGCTCGGGATCAATCTGGCCCAGGTGCAATTTGCACAGTTGCATGATGTCGGCCAAGTCCTGCATCCGCCCGGCCAACAACTTCAGCCAGAGCAAGTCGTGCAAACCGATGACGGGCACGCCCTCAATATCCCCTTGCGTCTCGATGTTCGTCGCATCAGGAAAGAGGTACGGCCGTCCAAGTTGCATCAGATCGCCCGACACAAGGAAATCGACCTGAATCCCCGAAGGGCGATGCAGAAATGCGTATTGCCGAATCTCCAACCGCTCCCAATCCGCATCATCTTGCAATCGTTCCGCCAGCGCATTGACGACTCGATAATCGACAAGAAAATCACGATCTTGCGTCGGCCGGGGATAGCCATGCGTAATTACAGCAACACCACCCACCAGGACCAGCTTTGCTTGCAACTCGGCGGCGTGCCGCTTTACTGCTTGTACAGCAGGATCCTTCCCTTCGCGTAGTTGGTCCACCATTGCCCCAAGCACCTCAAGCTGCGCGGGTATCGATAGCGTCTGCAGCCACGTCGTAAATGTTGGAGACGTCGTAAGTACCATCACTTAGTGCGCCCCCACGGGTTCATCGATGGCTCGCACGGCGTCGGTCACCATGTAGCCGGTCGGGTTGGTGCGCTTGATGTACTCTTCGAACTCGGGACGGAACTTGCGAATGGCGTTCTTCATCGGCCAAGCCGCGCCGTCGGCCAGACCACAGATCGTCGTGCCCGGGATGATGCCGATCGTGTCGCCGATTTCGAGCAACAGGTCCAAGTCCTTCAGACGGCCCTTGCCCGCGCGGATGCGATTCATCATCCGCAAGGCCCAGGCGGTCCCTTCGCGGCACGGCGTGCATTGGCCGCAGCTTTCGTGTTGGAAGAACCGGCAACTGTTGTGCAGAAAGTCGACCATGCTGGTCTGATCGTCGATCACCACCACGGCCGCGGTGCCCAGGCCCAGGCAGCCGACCTTGCCGGGACCGGCAAAGTCGAGCGGGGTATCGAACTCGGCCTCGGTGAACAGTCCCATGCTGATGCCGCCGGGAATGGCGGCCTTGGCCTTGCGACCTTTCCACACGCCGCCGCCGAACTCGTCGATCAATTGACGCAACGTCAGTCCCAGCGGCGCTTCGTAGCAGCCCGGCTTGTTGACGTGGCCTGACAAGCAGTACAGCTTTGGCCCATAGCTGCCCGGGTCGCGCGGATTGTTCGGATCGGCCGGCACGCCCATGCTTTTGAACCAGTCGACGCCCCGGTCGATAATCTGCTTGACACAGGCCACGGTCTCGATGTTGTTGACGACCGTCGGCTTGCGGAACACCCCTTCGACCGCGGGGAACGGCGGCTTGATGCGCGGCCAGGCCCGCTTGCCTTCCAGGCTCTCGATCAACCCGGTCTCTTCGCCACAGATATAAGCCGCGGCGCCACGGTGCATGA
The DNA here is from genome assembly GCA_018242585.1 of Planctomycetota bacterium. Classification (NCBI taxonomy): domain Bacteria; kingdom Pseudomonadati; phylum Planctomycetota; species Planctomycetota bacterium. Next base: position 104,511 of record JAFEBQ010000029.1, on the reverse strand, counting down.
AAATGTCGAGCGAGAAGCTGCTGCCGAAGATGTTCTTGCCCAGGATGCCGGCGGCGTAGCACTCGTCGAGCGCGCCTTGCATCCGCTCCATCGACAGCGGGTACTCATAGCGCAGATAGACGTACGCCGTCGTGGCCCGCGTGGCGAACGAGCTGAGAATGATCCCCTCGATCACCTGGTGCGGGTCGAGTTCCATCAGGTAGCGGTTGTTGAACGTGCCCGGTTCGCTCTCGTCGGCGTTGATGCACATGTAGATCGGGCCGGGATGGTTCTTGGGCAAGAACGTCCACTTCAGGCCCGTGGGGAAGCCAGCGCCGCCGCGGCCGCGCAATCCGCTCGACTTGACCGTTTCGATCACCTTGGCCGGGTCGCCTTCGGCCAAGACGCGCTTCAGCCCCGCGTAACCGCCGCCGGCGCGATAGACCTCGAGCCGATGGCTGTCGGGCTTGTTCATGTTGGCCATCAGGACTGGTTCGAACTTGAAATTCTGCATCGGGCGTAATTCTTATTAATAATACGACCAGGAGCTACGTCGTCTTTTTGATCGCTCGCGGCGGCTTCTTGGCAGCGAAGAATGAATCAACCACTGTAAGCAACGACTCATGACGGGCCGCGCGTCTTGATTTCTCGCTGCTGCCCTTAACATGTGCTTGCGCATACTCGAGAACATATTGCGGAACCTTTGCAGCGCTTGATTCAATGGCTTTATCCACCTGAGCGGCAAATGCCATCAGTTTATCACCCAGGGATTCCACCATGCTTTCCTGTACGACTTCACTCCGAAGCTTGTGCGCAAAAGCCACAAATAATGAATAGAAGTCAGTCTTGTTTCTCCAGCGAGTGTCGCGAATTTCTGGGAGTACTCGCTGAACGAGGTCCAGAGTTCTGCTGAACCGGCGTTTCAATTCAGCCTGGCCTTCAAACTCCTCGGTAAAGTCTTCAAACCGCTGATAATACTCGTCAATGATCTCAGCCTTGCCACTCTGCGGGCCATCGAGAACGCCGATCAATAGCTCACTAATGAACTCAATGTCCCCCATTCTGCGAATTGTCTCCGGAGACACAATCCTGTTCTCTGACCAGTACTCATCGTCTGTCAGGTCATTCGCAAGCTTCACGAAGGGACCAGAATACGTAGCGTTGCGAAGTTCTTGCGGGCTCAACTTGGTCAGGTATTTGTTAAGTCGTGCAAAGATGCGCCGCACCTCATCGTCGTCGGCATCATCGATTTCGCGAACGGCGAGTTTGTACGCAAAAAAGCGACGCCGTTGATCCGTATTCAGTTCATCAAAGGTCCAATTGTAGAACTCTGCGTTCGGGTCAAGATGGGTCAATGCAAAAGCATTATGTTGGGCCTCACCTTCATCGCGCTCAGCACCTATGAATTGCAAGATCGCCCGTATCCGCTGCTGCCCATCAACGACTGCATATTCTGACTTGCCCTCGTCCGTTATCTTCACATGCACGTAGATTTCGGGGATTGGCAAATCAAGCAATACTGTTTCAATCAAATGGCACTTCTGGCGTGCCTTCCACACCGGACGTCTTTGATATGGGGGCTTGATCGTCAGACTGCCATCGTCAGCCCGCGCTTTGAACCACGAAATCGTCTGTATAGTTGGGTGGTATTTCACTGACTCGCCTAAAATGAAAACTGCCGATCAAGACCTAAGCTTCGCTGCCAACTCTCGCAAACCGTCGAGATGGTACACCTGTGCATGTTCCCAGGATCTGTATAGTCGCCCATTTACTCTGTAGTACGCCAGCGATGGTATGCGACTGATTCCCCGAAATGCCGCAACCCACTTGCGAGCCGCCGCTGAAACTGAAAGCAGATCCTCTGGCCACATTCGTCCCCAATAGATTTCATTGGTGCGATGCTTTTCAATTCGTGTCTTGTCAAGTTGCCTTAGGAGCGCATGTTGCGAGCGCGGCACTCGCAGCATCTCCAGCCAAATTTTGTCGAAAAGCTCCGCCGAAACCACCAGCACGTCTAGGTCAGACCGATTCCGATCGAATGCGATGCCATAGTCATCGTCAGGGGCGAGACTGAACCCAATCTTGCCGCTCCCAACAATTGTGATGTCCTTGTTTGTAACACCTAGTTCGTTCACCAGATGATTCACTAGCGCGTCATAGTCAGCCGACGAGTTGCGGAACGCAAATGGGAGACCTTCAAATACATACTCGTCGAGCAACTTCCTGTGATTAACGGATTGAAGCAGCCGAGCGAACTCGTCCGCACTCGGATATGGCACTTCAAGCTAACTCCCGTCTGACACAAAGGTCCGCCAGCCTTCCAATTCCGCATTGAGCTATCTTGAAGAATTGGCGGTTGATTTCGATTCCAATGCATTTGCGCCTGCATGCCAACGCCGCTGCAATCGTTGATCCCGACCCACAGAATGGATCAAGAATCGTTCCTTTCCCCAGCGGCAAAGCCGCGCGGCACAGTTGCCTGAGGAAATGCTGCGGCTTCAGCGACGGGTGCGGAGCAATCTCACGCTCGCCATTTCGCGCCACCGAGGATTCGATCACGTCGCGGAACGGCTCGTCATCCGAAATGCGGCGCAAACCACCCGTCTTCCATTTCCGCAAATTATCTTGCACGCGGCCTTCGCAGGGCTTGCGAAACAAACCCCACGGTTCCCAGCACGAGCGTGGCATGACCGACACGTCGGCAAATTCTTTTTCCGCGTTCTTTGGTCGATCACCGCCCCGCAAGGTTTGCACGAGCCGAATGATTTCACCACGCTTCTCGAAGCCCGCGCGAATCAACGGCTCGTAAACCAGGTAGGAAACCAAGGGATTGGTGGCAATGAACAAGTGCGCTCCCGGCACCATAACGCGCATCAAGCCCTGGGCCAGCCGAGCGAAAAACGCCCGCAGCCGTTCATGATCGTCCGCCCCCAACACGGTAAACCGAGGCAGCGGCGAGCGTTGGCAGCCATCGAACGACGGCGGAATGCGCCACACTCCGCCTCGCCCCGCCTTCCGCTTTCGCAATTGTTCTTCGGTGTATTCGATCAAACCGTAAGGGGGGTCCGTAATCACCGCCTCGATCGAATTCGGCGGCGCCGACTCCAACCACTCGAACGCATCGACGTTAAGCAACAGATAACGACCGGACTCGCCCGCGGCGTTAGCGCGCGGCACCGATTCGCCGAGCTGCTCGAACAATCGCCGCTGGGAAGCAGTGCGCCCGCCTACCCGCCGTCTCATGGGAGTTCGCGCTTTCATTGGTTTCGAGGTTCCCTCGCGAATCATTGCTCTCACACTCAACCGAGCGACTTCACAAACTCGTCGATCTTTTCGTTGGTCAGATCCTTGTGCAGGTCCTTGCCGGCCAGCATGCAGGGGGCGAACTCGCACGCGCCCAGGCACTCGCCGAACTCGACCGTCAACTTGCCGTCGGCCGTCGTCTCGCCCGGCTTCACGCCAGCCTGGTGGCACAAGTGGTCAAGAATCTCTTCACCGCCGCGCAGAGCGCAACTGACCGAGCGGCACACCCAGGCCCGCGTCTCGCCGTGCGGCTTGTCTTGCTTGAAGAAGCCGTAAAAGCTGAGCGTGTCCTGCACCTCGGGGGGAGGCAGCTCAAGCAGTTCGGCCACTTCAACGACGGCCTCGTACGGCACCCAGCGCAGATGCTCGTTCACGATGTGCAGCGCCGGCAGCACCACCGCGCGCTTGTTGGGATAGCGCGGGATGTAGGCCTTGATGGCGTCGATCATTTCCGAGGTCAGCACAGCCATTATCGATCGAGCTCCGCGGCAATGATGTTCAGGCTGCCCAGCACGGCCACCACATCGCTCAGCGTGTGGCCGCGGATCATTTCAGGGAACAAGGCAAAGTGAATGTAGGACGGCGGCCGGCACCGCGCCCGGTAGGCCACGTCGCTCCCATCACCCACGACATAAAAGCCCAGTTCGCCGTTGGCGGTTTCGTTGGCGTAGTAGACCTCGTCGTGCGGGGCCTCGAACCCGCGGTTGGCCATCACCAACTCAAAGTGCGAGATCGTCCCTTCGATGGTCGTATAGACCTGCTGCTTGGTGGGAATGGCGGTTCGTTCGGCAATCGGCACATTCAACGGGCCGGCGGGCAGATTCTCGAGCGCCTGGTGAATGATCTTCAGGCTCTCCCGCATCTCGGCCATGCGAACCAGATAACGCGCGAAGCAATCGTTGCCCGTGGCACAGCAGACCTTGAAATCGAAATCGGCGTACGCCAGGTAAGGCTCGTCCTTGCGCAGATCGCGCGTCACGCCGCTGGCCCGAGCCAAGGGGCCGGTCACGCTGCGGGCGATCATTTGTTCCTTGGTCATCACGCCGACCCCCTTGGTCCGGTCGACGAAGATCCGGTTGCGATTCAGCAACCGTTCCATGTCGTCGAGCGTCTTGGGGAGCGTGCGGACGAACTGGCGGACTTGTTCAAGGAACTTGGGCGTGGCGTCGCCCATCGCGCCGCCGACCCGGGTATAGCTGTGCGTGAAGCGGGCGCCGCACAGCGTCTCCATGATGTCGTAAATCTCTTCGCGGCGATTGAACGCGTACAAGAAGAACGTGAACGCGCCGGCGTCGAGCCCAACCGCGCCATTGCTCAGCAAGTGATCGCTGATCCGCGCCAACTCGGCCACGATGACCCGCAGGTACTTGCACCGGGGCGTCAGCTCGATGCCCAGCAGCGCCTCGACCGCCCCGTGCCAGGCGACATTGTTCGCCACCGGCGAGATGTAATTCATCCGGTCGGTGACCGTGACGTACTGGTTATAGTCGAGATGCTCGCCGATCTTCTCGAAGCCCGAGTGCAAGTAACCGATGTCGGGCATGGCGTCGACCACCCGCTCGCCATCGAGCTTCAACACGATGCGCAAGGTGGTGTGCGTGGCCGGATGCTGCGGGCCAAAGTTCAGCGTCCACAGGTAATCCTGCGATTCATCATGCGCCAGGTCGCGCGTCTGGATGTCGGCAGCACTCAGCGGCATGCGGTTACGCCTGCTCTCGGGTCAACACGGTAAAGTTGTGACGCTCGCCCCGCCCTTGCAGCGGGTAGTCCTTGCGCAGCGGAAAGGCCGTGAACTCGTCGGGCATCAGAATGCGGCGATGGTCCGGATGACCCGCGAACGTGATGCCGAACATGTCCCACACCTCGCGCTCCAGCCAATTGGCCCCCGGCCACATCGGCACCATCGACGGCACCACCAGGTCGGGCTCGTTGACGAACACGCGGACGGTGATCCGCTCGTTGTTCGTCGTCGAAGCCAGCAAGTAGACCAGGCCGAACCGGTCGGTGGCGTTGCGATAGTTCAGATAGTCGACACAGGTCACGTCGACCAGCAGATCGAACCCGCGCTCGTCGCGCAGAATGGTCATCACGTCGACCAGCGAATCGCGCGGCACGACCACGCGCGTCTGGCCACGAAACTCGCTCACCGCCAGATCGGGATAAGCGCTGCGCAGCGACTGGATGGTCTCGGGCAGTGTTCCGTTCATGGTCGGGGGCCTGCGTTCCTTGCTGTTCCAGGGACGATTGACGTGGCGGCGCGTGGCCGAAGGTTTGAATTAATGCCTCAGCCCCGAGAGTCCCGCCGCCGGATAGCCCGGGCCGCCCGGCAACGGCTGGCCCACAATGGGCAGCTCGATCAGCGCTCGCTTGCGCGATTGACGCTGCGGCGTGGCGAACTCCGCGCCGGTGATCGTCCCCTCGCGCTGAATACGGTCTTGCAGGTCGATAATCGCCTGGATCAATTGCTCGGGGCGCGGCGGGCAGCCGGGCACGTACATATCGACCGGAATGAAGCGATCGATCCCCTGCACCACCGAGTAGGTGTCGAACACGCCACCGGTCGAGGCGCACGCCCCCATCGAGATGCACCACTTGGGCTCGTTCATCTGGGACCATATGCGCTGCAGCACCGGCAGCATCTTCATCACCACGCGACCAGCGACGATCATCAAATCGCACTGCCGTGGGCTGAAGCGAAAGACTTCCGCGCCAAAGCGGGCCAGGTCGTGCCGGCTGGCGCCGGTGGCCATCAGCTCAATGCCACAGCAAGCCGTCGCGAACGGCATGGGCCACAAACTGTTCTTGCGGCACCAACTGGCCAACTCGTCAAGCTTGCTGACGACGACGTTTTCGGGAAGTTCTATCGCCATTTGAACACTCCCTTGCGCCAGACATAGACCAGCCCCAACGCCAGCAAGATGACAAACACGCTGACTTCGCCAAACACGAGCCCGCGGCTGTCGACCCATTTCTGTGGTTCGGCGATCGCATGGTCAATGCCGGCCGGATTACGGCTGGCCACGGCCCAGGGATAGAGGAACAACAATTCGACGTCGAACAACAGAAACGCGATCGCCACCAGATGGAACCGCACATCAAAGCGGCGGCGCGTGTCATGGATCGGATTCATGCCGCTTTCATACGGCATCTCTTTGTCCGGCGTGCGCTTGGTCGCTGGTCCCACGACCCAGGCCACGGTCAGCAGGGCCAGGCACAAGCCCGTGGCCGCCAACACAAATAAGAAGATGGGAACAGCCGGCTGCATTCCGTCACACTTGGCTTGCGTGTTGAAAAGCTAAGTCCGCAAAGCGATTAGGGCCGCCGCCGTGCGCGCCGTCGAAGGCTGGGAAACTGGTTTGTGAAGGCTTTCACAAACCCGCCGCCGGCAGTAAACCCTGGACTTCCTAGGATGAACGAAGATCGTATCGGTCCCCCCGGGCATGGTCAAGTAGCCCCGAGCTAGCGGCTCCTGGGGCATGCCGCCTGGCTGGCATTTCAGCGCCTTACCGAGAGAGTCGAGGGCGTAAGTCCCCGATTTACACCGCGAGCGATTCCAACCGGGGACTTACAAACCCAGGCCCTCAACACATATTGGCGCGAACCACCAGCTACTTCACGGCGGTGAGACAGACACGCACCGCTCGGTTACAATGCTCGGCACCCGACCTGCCCGCCCCTGCCCCGCCATTAACATTCCGTTAGGAGTCGCCGTCGCTCATGTCGCTCGATGTCGTCAAGTTGCTCGCCGAGTTGATCAGCATTCCCAGCGTCAATCCGATGGGACGGCAGGTCGAAGGAGACATTTACTACGAACATCGGGTAACCGATTACCTGGAGCAACTGTTCAAGCGACTGCGGATTCCCTACGAGCGTCAGCTCGTCGACCCGGGGCGCGAGAACATCGTCGCGCGGCTCGACGGCGCGGTCTCGTGCGAGCGCGGCGGGCCGCTGGTCGTCTGGGAGGCGCATCAAGACACAGTCCCCGTCGATGGCATGACCATCGAGCCCTGGACGCCAACGGTTCGCGATGGGCGGATCTATGGCCGTGGTTCGTGCGACATCAAGGGTGGCATGGCGGCCATGCTGGTGGCCTTCGCCCGGCTGGCCGAGGAGCGGCCCAAGAACTTGCCGACCATTCTGATGGCCTGCACGGTGAACGAAGAGCACGGCTACACCGGTGCCACGGCGCTCGCCAAGCAATGGGCCGAGCCGAAGCCCGGGGCGCTGATTCCACGGCGGCCCGACTGTTCGGTGGTGGCCGAGCCGACGGAACTACAAGTGGTCGTCGCCCACAAAGGAACCGCTCGCTGGCGCGCCCACACCCTAGGCCGCGCGGCGCATAGTTCCAACCCGCAACTCGGCGACAACGCGATTTACAAGATGGCCCGGCTGCTGTTGGCGCTCGAGGAATACGCCGAACATGAACTGCCCAAGGTGCCGGTCCATCCGCGCTGTGGCCGGCCGACGTTGAGCGTCGGGCTGATCAACGGCGGCATCAGCGTGAACACCGTGGCCGACCGCTGTACGATCGAGATCGATCGCCGCGTGATCCCTGGCGAGACGCCACAGGCGGCCTACCTGGAAGTGATCGACTATGTCTCGCGACACGGCGCGGTCAACTTCCCGGTACAGCACGACACGATGTTCCTGCAAGGGGTGCCGCTCAACGACACCGAGAACGGGGCCGTGGCCGAGCGGTTGTCGGCTGTGGCGCGGCGGCTGACCAAGCAGGGAGAAATTGTCGGCGTGGCCTACGGGACCGACGCCTCGAAGTTCGCGGCCACGGGCGTGCCGTCGATCGTCTATGGCCCCGGCTCGGTGGCCCAGGCCCACACTTGCGACGAGTGGCTGGCGATCGACGAGTTGCACCAGGCGACCGAAGTGCTCTACGAGTTCGGCCGCGGCGGCGGTTGAGCGTCGCTGTCATCGCGCGACGCAGCCAAGCGTTTGGCACCTATTCTCGACGTTTAGAACACGTCGAGAATGAAGTGATGTCCCTGGTGATACCGGCGGCTTTGCGGGTACTCGTTTTGCCAGGCCTTGTTGTAGACCGGAATCCGCATCTCTTGCGGATAGCGGTAGTACATGTCGTTCGAGCTCTTGTAGTAGTCCGCGCCGTAGTAGTTCTGGGGATAATAGACGTACGGGTAGTGGTAGAAGCGCTCCCAATCCTGGGTGCTATAGCTGCGGCCCCAGGCGCGGCCATAGGCCTGCTGGGCCTGGGCGGTCGAACCGACCAGCGCGCTCGACAAAGCGGCAGCGCAGCAAACAGCGCAGAGCGTCCGGCGCAACATGCGATCCCCCTTCAGGTTCGTTCGGCATGCCGTGCTCGACCAGGTCGACTAGCTGTCGCGGGTGACAGCAAATCAAACGACCTGGGAGTCCCCGGCATGCTGCTGGGTCTATGGATCAGCATCGGCAAGCTGGGCCGACCGCATTAAGAGAATATTCGCTACGGCCGGCAAGAGACGCAAAGCCGGCACAGAATGCCAGCATGTCGTGCGCCGGCAGAAGACTAGCCACGGAGGCGCTGAGACACGGAGGTTTGCACGGAGGAATGCAGAGAGGCAGAAGCGATGAATGCGGAGTGATGAATGGCGGAGAGCACTCCCAAAGCACTATGTCAAGGACGACTCATTGAAGGATGCCCAGTCGCAGGGCCATAGGCGTGCTCGCTTCAATCCTCTATTCATCAATCAGCACTCATCATTCATCACTTCCCCCTCTTCCTCCGTGGCAAAGAAACTCAGCCGCCGATTTCGGCCATGGCCGCGTCGGGGATGTTGAAGTTCGCGGCCACGCGCTGGACATCTTCGTGATCGTCGAGCACCTCCAGCAGCTTGAGAATCTTGCGAGCGGTGTCGGCGTCAAGGTCGACCGTGTTCTTGGGGATCCGGGTGATGTCGCTCGACTCGGGTTTGAGTTCCTTCTGGGCCAGGGCTTCGAGCACCGCCTGGTAGTTCGACGGATCGCAGGTCACCTCGAACGTCTCGCCCACGTGGGTCACGTCGTCGGCGCCGGCTTCGAGCACCAGTTCCATCAGCGCTTCTTCGTCGATCTTGTCGGCCGCGATGACGATCAGCCCCTTGCGATCGAACATCCACGACACGCAGCCCGACTCGCCGAGTTTGCCGTCGTTCAGTTCGAACACCTTGCGGATTTCCGGCGCGGTTCGATTGCGATTGTCGGTCAGAATCTCGCACAACACCGCCACGCCGCCAGCGCCGTAGCCTTCGTACAGCATCTCTTCCAACTGGCCGGCCTTGGTTTCGCCGGTGCCGGCGCGAATGGCCCGTTCGATGTTGTCCTTGGGCATGCTCACCGCCTTGGCGGCGTCGATCGCATAGCGCAGTTTCAGGTTGGCGTCAGGGTCGCCGCCGCCGCTCTTGGCGGCGATGATGATGGCCTTGGCCAGCTTGCTCCACAGCTTGCCACGCTTGTGATCGATCAGCGACTTCTTGCGAGAGATGTTCGCCCAATGGGAATGACCAGCCATGAAACCAACCGTCGTCCGGGGTGAAATGATGAATCATCAAAGGCCGTGCCAAGCTTACTTGGGCAACCGGCTCAGCTTTTCCGTGACGCGACGCACGCGCTCCTGATCCGCTTGTTTCTTAAGCAATTCGACCGCTCGCTTCCAGGCCTGCTCGGCTTCGGCGGGCTGCTTGAGCGCCAGATAGACATCCCCCAAGTGGTCAAGCACCACGCCGTCGGGCTCTTTCTCGTTGGCCGCGATTTTGATCTCGGCCAGCGCCTCGTCGAATCGTCCTAGCTTGAAATAGGCCCAGCCTAGGCTATCGCGATAAGCATAGTTCTCGGGCTCGGCGGCCACGGCCTTTTGCGCCATCTCGACCGCGCGGTCCAACTGCTTGCCCTGATCGGCCAGCAAGTAGCCCAGGTCGTTCATGGCCGCGATGTCTTCGGGATACTCATCCAGCACTTCTTCCAGGCAGTCCTCGGCCTCGCGCAGCTTGTGCAGCGAGACATAGACGTTCGACAACGCCAATCGCGCCTCGCGCACCGCGCGGCGGATGCCTTCGGACGTGTAGTTGTTCTCGAACCGCGCGACCAACTGGCGATAGGCCTCGGCCGCCGCGTCGTAACGCTTGGCGTGATACAACACCCAGGCCACGCGGCTTTCCACGCGCGGGACATGCTCGCCAATTTCGGCCGCCTGCTTCGCCGCCTTCAACGCCTCGTCCGTCTGCCCCGACATTTCCAGGGCGATCGACAGGAACAAATGAAAGTCGGGATTGTCGGTGGCCAGCACCTTTTCCTCGATGCCGCGCCGCAGCAAGTCGATGGCCGCGTCGTATTGCTCCAGGCGCAATAGCCCCAGGCACGCTTCGACCCAGGCGTCGCGCTGACGCGGGCGATTCTTGATCGCCAACTCGTACAACTCGCTCCCCAATTGATACCGCTTGGCCTCCAAAGCCAAATGCGCCACCACCAACAACCGAGTGTACGACGTGTCGCGGCCAGCGTCGTCGGGCTCTTGCTTGGCCAACCGGATCAACTCGTCGAGCGCGGCCTGATTGTCGGCCAGCTTCTTCACTTCGTCTTCGACGGCGTCGAGGCTGTTGGTCTTTTCCCTGACCTGCACCAACGTCATCAACAGCGGCTCGAACTTGCCGGCGCGACGATAGACTTCGAGCAGCCGGCGGTAACCTTCGGACGTGGGGGCCGTCTTTTGCAGCTTGGCCAACAGCTTCTCCGCCTGGTCCAACTGATCGGCCAGCAGATACTTGCGGGCCAGGTACAGGTCGAGCGGCGCGTGGCTGGGCAACGTGGTGCGCAGCTTTTCCAGCCGCTCGATCAACTCGTTGTCGCGTTTCAGATCCTTGAGCACCTCGGCCAGCAACTCGTACGGCGCCGTTTGCTCGCTGGTGTCTTTGGTCGCGAAATACTCGTCCAGCTTCTCCAACGCCTCGGCCGGCTGCCGCTTGGCGGCCAGCACTTGCGCCTGGCGCAACAGCAGTCGATCGGGCCGCGGCTTGATCTTTTGCGCCGCCTCAAACGCCAGCAGCGCCTCGTCGGGGCGCTCGGCCAGCAACATCACCGCGCCGATCAGCTCGTAGCTCTCGCCACGCTTCCCTTCCAATGCCTTGCGCTCGGCCGAGCCGAGCTTGAACTGATCGGGATGGCTCAAGGCGTCGAGCACTTCGCCCAGCGCTTCGGCCGCCGGCTTGGTGCGCCCCGCCAGCACGCGGTATTGCCCCACCTGGTACGTCAGCGCCAGATAGACGAACGTCTTCTTGTCGTCCTGAGCTTCGCGCGCTTGCTCGCACAGCCGCAGGGCCGTCGAGACTTCACCATCCTTGATGATGTCCTCGGCCACGCGCAGCACGTCGAGTTCGTTCGACGGATCGAGTTCCAGCGCGCGAATCTTGTACCGCATCACTTCCTTGGTGCGGTTCAGGCGCGTGGCGACGTCAACCACCTGGCGAACGATCGAGACCGCGTTCGGGTCGTAGCGGAGCGCCTTGTGATAGAGCCGCAGCGCGAGGGCCAGGTTCCCCTTCTGCTCTTCGGTCAAACCGGCGGCGTAGAGGGTCAGGGCTTCCTCTTCGTTACGCTGCCGCTCGGTGGCGGGCCGCACGGGGACAAACTTCTCGGGCTTGTCGTCCAACTCGGTCAACGGCGGCTTGGCCCAGGCCAGCGCGCCACCGCACAAGCAGACGGCCAGCGCCGTCGTCGCCAGAAAGAACCAAGCAGGCCACCGGAGTTCGAGAGTTATCGGCATGCTGACGCACTCCGGCAGTCGAGAGCGGGGCCTTCGGGGCGACGAATTGCCATGCCGCCCGGGCGCGAGGTTTACCGCGGCTTGCGCTTGGTCAGGCTCTCGGTCGCCTTCTTCTTGGGCTTGAGCTTGTCCTGTTTCTTGTCAGCCACGGGGCGCTTGGCGGCGCTTTCCTTGACCGGAGGCCGGGCCGGCGCGGCGGGCTTCTTGTCGGCTACCTTCTCGCCGGCGCGTCCTTTGGCGTCTCCCTTGGCGGTGGCGCGCACGTCCTTGGCTTCGGCGCCTTTGCCCGGCGCGGCTCCCTTGCCGGCCACTGGTTTGCCGGCCGGCGTTTTGGCCGGCGGCGGAGGAGGAACATTTTTGGGCGGACGCTTCGGCAGGCGTTCTTTCGCGTCGGGAGCGATCTCTAGCAAAATCTTATGCAGATTCGTCGAATACGGCGAGGCGTTCAACTCGGCGCCGAACAGGTGGACGATCGAGCCGAACTCGATTCCCTTGTTCTTGGGAATCGCCCGTTCCAGTCCCGGCACCGTCGACTTGGCCACATCGGCGACGCTGGCCAGTCCCAACACTTGGAACGCCAGTAGTGCTCCCTTGTCCAACGGAATCGAATGGCCGCCGAGGCAGGCTTGCGTGACCACGGCCACGGCAAACGGGCTCGCTCCTTGATGTTTCTCCAGCTTTTGGATCGCGGCCCCCAGGTTCATCTTCTTAACCGGATCCAAGTCGAACGAGTAGCCAGTCTCGAACACGCTGTACAGAAAGCGCTTGATCTGATGGGCGGCGTGCTTGGGCTCGGGCAACATCGACATCACTTCCGCCAATTCTTCGACGGTGCTGACGCGGACTTCGTTCCAATCGAAGAAGCCCCCCTTCAACACCTCGAACGCCTTAGTCGCGGCATCGTGCGGCGAGTTCTCCAGACACAGCGCGAACACCATTTGCTCGAGCAGCGGCCGCTCGACATAGGTGTATGGCTCGTAGTGCTTGCGCAAAACCTTGAACGCCTTGGTGATCAACGCGCCGCGATCGATTTTCGCCATGCTGCAACTTTCCTGGTCAAAGAGTCGTCAAGTCCCACAGTCTTCGAGGTCCAGCGTCTTCAAGGCTCAGTGTCTTCAAAAGACTCAGTGTCTTCAAAAGACTCAGTCGTGTTGTTCCGCGTCCAAGTCGTCGTCGGCCGCCTCGTCTTCGTCCGTGTATTCGGTGTCCTCATCCGCGTCGACATCGCTGGCTTCGTCCGCGGTCGCCGCGGGCTTGTCCTCGGGGGGAAGCACACGCTGCAAAATCTGGGCGATCGCAATCGATTTCTTCACCCCTTGGTCCAACACAAACTCCAGCCGCGGGGTGTAGCGGGTTTCGATCCGGTCGGCGATTCGCGACTGCAAAAAGCCCGCCGCGCTCCGCAGCCCGCGCAGGGCCAAGTCTTGTTTCGTTTCGTTCCCCATGATCGAGACGTGAACTCGCGCCTGGCGCATGTCGGGCAGCACTTCCACGTGCGTGACCGTCACGTCCTTGATCCGGGGATCCTTCATCTCGGTCAAAATGGCCATGCTGACCACTTCGCGAATGGCGGACGCGGCTTTTTGCAGACGGCGGCTCGACATTGCGGCGACAGGATCCTGAATCCAGCTTAAATAGCAGATCGAAAAAACAGTTCACGAAAGCCGGTCCAGCCAAGAATCGGCCGGCCAGCGCGGCCGCACAGACCGCGCGATCGTTACGACCGAACTTACAACGTGCGGGCCACTTCCTCGACGCGGTAGACCTCGAGCACGTCTCCTTCCTTCAGGTCGTTGAAGTTGGCCAGCTTGATCCCGCATTCCAGCCCTTCGCGGACCTCGCGGGCGTCGTCTTTTTCCCGTTTCAACGAGTCGATGGCATAATCGCCGACCACGCGACTGTCCCGAATCACCCGGGCGCGGCCGCTGCGCTCGATCGTGCCGCCAATCACGCGGCAGCCGGCGATGGTGCCCACGCGGCTGATGCTGAACGTCCGCTGGACCAAGGCCCGTCCCTGCTCGACTTCGCGCCGTTCGGGCTTGAGCATCCCCTCGAGCGCCAACTTCAAATCGTCGGTCACCTGGTAGATGATGTCGTAGCGGCGGACCTGCACGCCCAGGCTCTCGGCCAGCACGCGGGCCTTTTCGTCGGGCACCACGTTAAAGCCGATGACAATGGCGTCGGACGCGTCGGCCAGGTGGATGTCGGCTTCGGTAATGCCGCCGACCGTGGCTTGCAGCACCTTGACTTGCACTTCGTCGTGGGTGAGCTTGCCCAGCTCTTTCTGAATGGCTTCGATCGAACCGCGGACATCGGCCCGCAAAATCAGGTTCAACACGCTGACCTTGTCCGAGCTGCCCAGGCGATCGTGCAGCGTTTCCAGCGTGACGTGTCCCAAAGCGCCGCCCAGCGCGGTCTCGCGCGAAATCCGCCGCCGCTTCTCGGCGACGTCGCGGGCAATGGCAATATCTTCCAACTCGTAGAAGTGATCGCCGGCGCCGGGGGTAATGTCCAAGCCGGAAATGTTCACCGGCGTCGACGGCAAGGCCGACTCGTACGTCTTGTTCGGGTCCAGCGTGTCGTACATCACCTTGATACGGCCATACGCTGGACCACAGACAATGATGTCGCCGACGCTGAGCGTGCCGTTTTGCACCAGCACCTTGGCCATCACGCCTTGGCCTTCGCTGAGCGAAGCTTCCAAGCACGTGCCGTGGGCCGGGCGCGACGGGTTGGCGCGATAGTCGTGTAGTTCGGCGATCGTCAGCAGCGTTTCCAGCAGCTTGTCGATCCCTTCGCCGGTGTGGGCACTGCAGCGCACCAACTCGACGTCGCCGCCCCATTCGGTCGGCTGCAAGCCGGCCGTGACGAGCTGTGTGTAAATGCGATCGTAGTTGATGCCCGGCAGGTCGACCTTGTTCAAGGCGATGACAATCGGCACGTTGGCCGCGCGGGCGTGGCTGATCGCTTCCTCGGTTTGTGGCATCACACCGTCGTCGGCGGCCACCACCAGCACGGCAATGTCGGTGACGTTGGCGCCGCGAGCGCGCATTTGGGTGAACGCTTCGTGACCCGGCGTATCGACAAAGGCGATCGGCCGACCGTCCTTCTCAATACGGTAAGCGCGGATGTGCTGGGTGATGCCGCCGCTTTCGCCGCTGACCACGTTGATGCCGATAATCCGATCCAACAGCGACGTCTTGCCGTGATCGACGTGTCCCAAGAACGTGACAACCGGCGCCCGCGGCACGAGCGAGCCTTCCTCGTCAACGCGGTCTTCGATGTTCTTGAGCATTTGCTCTTCGGCATCGACCGCCTGGCGAAGTTCGATTTCAAAGCCGAACTCCAGCGCCAGCAACTGGACTGTTTCGACCGACAACTCGGTGTTGATCGTGGCCATCGTGCCCAGGCCCAGCAACTTGGCCAGCACCTGCGTGACGCGCACGCCCAGTTGTTCGGAAAAGCTGCGAACCGTGCAGGGAATCTGCACCGTGGAGTGCCCCTTGCGCGGCGCGGTGCCGACGGGGTGCGCTTTATGCTTCGCGCGACGCGAGCGTGACCAGCCATCTTCGTCCCCCGACAGCATCTGCCGGGTCAAACGATCGGCCTGGACCTGCTTGCGGTTGTGCTGACGCTGCTCGCGTCCGCCCAGCGCCTTGTCCGCTTCCGCACCTTTGCCGCCGACGCGTCCCTTGCGGTCGCGCACCCCTTCCAGGGCCGACAACGGCAACGGCGCCGCGGGGCCACCGGGCCGCTTGGCCGGCGGCGCGCCCGTGCCGCCCGGCTTGCCGCGCGGGGCGCTGGGGGTGGGAGGCGCGGCGGGGCCGTCGGTCTTGCGCTTCGAGTCGTGCGAGCGCATGTGCGCTTGTAGCGGTGTCGAGCCGGCGGCGCGCGCGGCGCGGAAGGCGTCGAGGCCCAGCTTGATTTCGGGCTTCTGCGGCGCCGGCTCGGCCGAGGTCGGTGGCGGCGTCTTCAGGGCCGACGGCGGCAATGGCGCCACGCGAATCGCCGGAGCGGCTGGCTTGGGCGGTGATTTCTCGCGCTCGACCGGCTTCTTCTCAGACGATTTTTCCTTGTCGGCGCGGGCCGTGATCATCGGCGGCTTGTTGGTGACGCCCGCGGGGGCGATGTAGTCCTCGCGACGGAAGGTGGAGGACTCGCCGGCCGCTTCGATGGCCGCGGTACCCGATGCCCCCTCCGCCTTGGCGACGACACTGGCGGTGGCGCGAGGAGCGTTCTTGGCGCCGCCGGCCACAAAGGCGCGGACGCGCACTTCTTCGTCGTCGGTCAAACTAGCGAGAGCCGAGCCCTTCCCTGCCACGCCGGCTTTGGCGCAGAGGTCGACCAGGTCCTTGCTGTCGAGCTTAAGCTCTTTAGCGAGTGAATAAATGCGAACGGCCAAGCCAGACTCTCCTTGCGGCAGTTTAATGCGCCGCGATCGCCACGCCGGCCTCCGCTGGGTCCGACGGACGACAATCAACCACACCTTAGTTCATAACCACAGGTCTCCCGCCGAGCCGCCAGGGGCGACTCGCGCTGTCAGGAAACTCTCGCTGTCAGGAAACTCGCGTCTCGACCGCCCTGAGCGATCGCGACACCCCAGCGCCGGCCCGCTACCCGCAGAGCGGCGCCATCCTTGATCGGTTAGCTTTCCTGCCCCTCGGCCGACGGCTGATCAGGCGTCGGCGTTGATTCGTGAGCGCCGTTACTCGGCGACTCCGCGTTCGCCGGCTCGGCGGCGGGCGCGGCCGCCGCTTCGCTCGCTTCGGCCTCGGCACGCTGCCGCGCCTCGACTTCATCGGCCTCGGCCGTGGCTTGCTCGATACGGGCCTGCTCGCGTGCGCGGCGACGTTCTTCGCTGGCCGCCTGCTCGGCTTCCAGCGCCTTGGCTTCCGCCTGCTCGACAATGCGATCCACCTGCTCGGCGGTCAGGCCACCCATCGCCATCAAATCGTCGGGCTCGATCACCGACAAATCGTCATACGACAGGAACCCTTCGCCAACCAGTTTGTCGCTCAGCCCCTCGTCGACCCCTTCGATCGAGCAGAAGCCTTGCACCGCGCGGTCGATTTGCTCTTCGAGCTCCTCGCGGGTCATGATTTCGATATCCCAGCCGCAGAGCTTGCTCCCCAGCCGGACGTTCTGGCCGCGACGGCCAATGGCCAGCGACAACTGGTCCTCGCGAACCAGCACGATGGCCCGGCCGAGCATGTTGCACAGAATCACTTCCTCGACTTCGGCGGGCTGCAGCGCGTTGGGGATCAACACCTGCATATCGTCGCTCCAGCGGACGATATCAATGCGCTCGCCGCTCAACTCGTCGACGATGTTCTTAATTCGGTTGCCGCGCACGCCGACGCAAGCGCCGACACAGTCGACCCGCTGATCGCTGCTCGACACGGCGACCTTCGAGCGGTAGCCCGGCTCGCGCGACATGGCCTTGATCTCGATGATGCCATCGGCGATCTCGGGAATCTCTTGCTCGAACAAGCGGGCCACCAGGGCCGGGCGGATGCGGCTGAGGATCACGCGGACGCGGCTGCCGACCTTGCGGACTTCGGCCACCGTGGCGCGGACGCGCTCGTTCGGATGGTGCGACTCGCCGGGAATCTGCTCGCTGCGCGGCAACAAGGCTTCGGTGTTGGTCAACTGGACGGTCGCCGCGCCCCCTTCGAACCGCGTGACCAGCCCCGTGACCAATTGCCCCTTCTCGCGCTCGTACTCGTCGAACAGCGCATCGCGCTCAGCTTCGCGGACCTTCTGAATGATCACTTGCTTGGCGGTCTGGGCGCCAATGCGGCCGGCCGTTTCCTCGGGGTCCAACGCCACGCCGTTCGCCGTGCCCGAAATCGAGCCATCCTTGCGGTCGATATTGATGACGATTTCGGCTTCTTCGCCGTAATGCTTCTTGGCCGAGGTGACCAACGCCGACTCAATCGCCTGGAAAATGACTTCCTTGTCGATGTTCTTGTCGCGATGAATGGCGTCGATAATGCGAAGCAGTTCGTTGGCGTTCATGCACGTGATCCGTTCCCCCGCATTCGGCGGGGTCGTACTGGAAACCCGAGTTGTCCAAATTGTCCGAATTGTGGCGAGCCAGCCCGCTATCGGGCGAATGTCGTCGCGCGAGCTGAAGGTCGTTGTGGGGGCTACTGCGCTCTGTTTAAGCCGTACCTCAATCTCGATTATCTGTTCCCAGGCAAGACACGATCGCCGCAGACCTGAGCCGGTAGTTTCGGCGCAGGCGTGACGAGCACGCGCTAGCCAGCGTTCCGACCAAGCGACAGCAATCACGAACCGTGCGCGGTAGCAAGCGTCAGAACTTGTGCTGACGCCGCGTGTTCCGCGCCCAGCGCGCAATGGGGTCGCATTGGCCAAACCGCTGTTTTAACCCACGCCCCCGGGGTTCGTCCACCCGCCAAACCGCCCGAACGGGGAAAAAACGCAGCCCAATCCACGCGCAAATGGGAACGAAATCCGCGTCAAACTGGCGAGGACAGCGGAATTGGCGCGGCCCCATGAGCCGATGCCGGGCGAAACGCCACGACGAGAACAGCTCTCAAGAGACGGGAGCGGGGGTGGCACGTCCCCAGCGCAGCGCAGGGCGTGGGGAATCGCCAATCAAATATTGGGGTCGGTATGTGCTTCCCTACGCCCCAAGGACGGGCGTGCCACCCAGACGCTCGAACGCGGCGAGAAGCGCACTAGGGAACGTCGTGCGAAGCGCCGGGCGCGCGATGATTCGAGGCCAGGACCGAGCGGTAACGTGCTTGCAGCCAACGTCCTAACTCTTCGACCGTCAGTTGAACGCCGTATTCGTTCAACTCGCTTTGATTGGTCGAGTAGACCGGCGATTCACTGCTGCGAAACACCGGCAACAGATCGAGCATCGGCGTCCGATGCTCGGCCGCGAACTGGGCCACCCGACGCTGGGGCAGTTCGGGATCGAGTTCATTGGCTTCGAGCCCGGCACGTCGGGCCAGCTTGTCGCGCAGCTTGCTCGAAACCTGGAAGTCGGCTGGCACCAGCACCAGGGCCACGGGAACTTTGTGGAGCTGACAATCGCGGATCAGCCGATCCAAATGCCCCGCCGACGATTGCCACTGCTCGACCGCCGCGGGATCCTGGGGCACGCGACAACCGTTGATCCAGCGCGTGTTCCACGACAGATAGCTTTCATACTCCTGTGGGCTCTGATCGAAGCTCAGCCCTTGGTTCAGCGATGTCAACCGCAACGTCCGTGCCGCACAGCGGAGCAAGCGCACATTGCGCCAGTCGTGCCGCCCGGTCGGGCCACCGATCGTGTCGTTAAGATCGCGCGCCGTCGACAGGAACACCAGCACCAGGTCGGGCCGGTAGCCCGCCACGTCGCGCCGGTATTGGCCCGCCAGGTCGCCGGTCGCGACACCCGGCGCGCCGAAGTTGTAGACGTCGACTGCCGGCATTTGCCGTTCGAGCTGCGCCAGGCCGCTGTGAGCCGAGCCGCCCGAGAGGGTTACTTCATGCCCCAACGCCGCGATCCGGAATCGGCCCGCTTGCGGTGTTTTGTCGAATTCGGCGTCCCAGTAGCCTTGGCTGTTCACCCTGGCCCCGTGCCACTCGGACCCGGCCAGCAGCTTTAGGTCGGCCAGCGGCCGGGCGGCGGCGAAATCGGCGTCGGTATATCGCTCCATCAGTCGGAGCAACGCTTCGCCCCCCAGCGCCAGGGCCAGGACACCCAACAGGGTTCGCTGCCCCAACCGGGCCCAACCTCGGTCGCACAAATGGTTTAACCACTCAAAGCCCGTGGCGTGTTCCACCAGGGCCAACAGCGAGATCGTGTACCAGGCAGCCAAGGCGGCGCGGAACAGATGTTCGCTGGCCGGCGTCGGCCCCACTCCCAGGCTGAGCAAATAACAGGCAACCGCCCCTAGAAACAGGCTGCGAACCAGCGCCCACCGCAGCGAGCGATCGAATCGTGGATGGGTATAGGCGTGCCAAGCGACGCGAAGTTGGATCAGGCCGCAGGCCACCTGCAACAGACCGCTGGAAACCTGCCAGTCACTACGGCTCGACCAGAGATAAAGGCCGAGTATCCAGAAACCGGCGGCCAGCCAGAAGCTGGCCACCACCGCCAGTGCCGCGGGAAGCAGGACCGCTTGCCAACGCCCCGAGGCGTTCAAGCCGGGCAATCGCGTCCGTCCAGCACCGATCCCAATCACAGCGGCCTCCTTAGTCTGCGAGGCGACCGGTCAGCGGGTCTCGGCGGGCACGCCGGCCGTGGGAGTCTGCGACGCCCACGGCTGGTGGAGGGCTGCTCGAATACCGTGCTGTCGGTCTGGTTGCCGCGCAGGGCCGCGGCGATCGTCAATAGATCGCGCGATGCTGAGTGCAGAGGGTCGTTAAAACCGGCTCAGGTGTCAATCCCAATATTGGGCATTCGACTGCTGAGCTTTCTCTGCATTCAATTCTATCGTACCAGTCCAGAGGCAAAGTTGACACTTTCGCCCAAATGGCGCATGAGCTTAGGTGAAATCCCCGTCCCGGGTTGCCTCGCCCCCTCCGAACGGGACAGGAAGCTCGTGGCAACCGACGCGCCAAGTGAACTGGCAGGGATCAAGCTCGCAAAGTCTATGCCGGACGGGCCACAGCGGTCAGCACGCGACAGGTGGCCGGCGACTTGTTCAACACATAAAAATGCAGCCCTGGAACCTGGGAATCGACCAGTTCCTGGGTCTGTTGAATCGCGTAGTCGATGCCCACTTCAAACTGGGCCTCAGCATCGTCGCCACAACTTGTCAGCGCATCGGCCAACGAGTCCGGCAAACGAGCACCACACAGAGACGTTATCCGGCGAATCTGGGCAAGGCTGGTCACCGGCAAGATACCCGGCACGATGGGAACCGTGATCCCCAGCGCCTCGGCCTGATCGCGGAACCGGAAAAAGTCCTCGTTGTCGTAGAACAACTGGGTGATCACCGCGTCGGCGCCGGCGTCGACCTTGCGTTTCAGGTTTTGCAGGTCGACTTCCAAGCTGGCCGCCTCGAGGTGCTTTTCGGGATAGCCGGCCACGGCGATGCCGAACCGTGGAAACGCCTGCCGCACCAGCGCCACCAACTCGTTGGCCCAACTGAGGCCCCCTGGCACCGGCTTGAACGAATCTTGTCCCTTGGGCGGATCGCCGCGCAGGGCGACGATATTTCCGATGCCGCGCCGCTGGGCTTCGGCCAGGTAGTTCTTCAAGTCCTCGACCGTCGCGCCCACGCACGTCAGATGCGAGGCCACGGCGCAGCCATATTCGCGCGCCACCCGTTCGACGATCTCCAATGTTTTGTCGCGCGTCGAGCCCCCTGCCCCGTAGGTACACGTCAGATACGCAGGTTCAAAGGCCAGCAGGTCGGGCAGATGGCGAAACAACTCTTCTTCCCCAGCAGGTGTCTTGGGGGGGAACAGCTCGAACGACAGGCCGAACTTGCCGGGACCGTACGCTTGGGAAAGACGCATGACGAACTCAAATCGTGGACAGGTAACGTGGTAATCAGGACGGTGAACGCTCGCCTACTATAACGAAAGAGGCTCGCCGGCGAGCTGACGTTCATGATGCGTCAGATCGTACATGTCATACAACAGCTTGGTGTCGCACGGCCGCTGCTGCACGTGTCGACGCAAAAACATCCGGGCCTGCGTCTGGACCATCACCTCGACTGGCAATTCGGTCACCTGGCCAAAGCTACGGGCGTAGTTCACAAAGCTCGATACGTTCGTGGTCACGAACCCATAGAGCATGCTGCACACGCCGATCGTCTTGCCGGTGAAAATGCCGGTGTTGATCGCACTTTTCGAGTAGTCGCCGACGATACAGCCGATGAACTGCATGCCGGTCGCCACCTTCTGGCCGTAGTACTCCATGTTGACCTGGCCATAGGTGTTTTTCAGGTCGCTGTTGCAGGTGCCGGCCCCCAGGTTGACCCAGCTACCCAGGTAGCTGTGCCCCAAGAAGCCGTGATGCTGCTTGTTGGTGTACGGCTCCAAGATCGAGCCTTCGACCTCGCCGCCGGTCTTGGTCGTGTGGCCGAGCGACACCGAGTCCTTGATGGCGGCCTGTTCCGTCACGCGCGAGTTCGGGCCAATGTAGACCGGCCCGCGCAAGAAGACGTAAGGCCCCACGTTGGCGTTCTCGTCGATGATCACCGGCCCGTTCGACGTGTCGACCACCGAGTACTGCCCCAGCTTGGCGCCGCGGGCGACGAACAAGCCGTCCTCGCGTTGTTCGTACTCGCCGTGCTTGAGCCGATATTCCAGATTGCGTTTGAGCGACGAGAGATGGTAACGGACGATGTCGTGCGGGTAGTCGAGCATCGGCCAAGGCGTGGCCCCTTCGAGCTTGGGCAAACCCAGCAGCAGCCGCTGCAGATCGTGAGGGCTCAGGTTCTGGGTCGCGGGCAAGGCCGAGGCGTCGAGCACCGCGGCGATCACCTGGTTGCCGTTGGCGACAACGCCCGCTTGCCCCGCCGCCAGCCAGCGTTGCAACTCGGCCAGCAAATCGACGCTGGGCACCAAGCGCGCGTTGACCATCAGCACACGTCCAACCACGCCCGACCAGCCGAGCTTCCAACCGTCGGCTTCGAGCGTGGCCCCCAGATGGGGCCGGACCAGCAGCGATACCTTGCCCAACGTCCCCAGCAGATCGGCCAACCGAAAGCTGCCGCAACCAATCAGGCACGCCGCTCGCCCGACCGACGCCGGGTAAAGCTGCGTCACCTTCTCGTCTTCAAACACGACAATCGACAGGTCGGACATGGTAAATCTCGAAAATGCTAAGCGGCCCGGGCAGGTGGCGATTTGGAAATGGGAACCAGCGGCCCGAGCAACTCGACCGTGCGCGCCGTCGCCCCCAACTGCTCGCGCACCAGTGATTGTGCCCGCTGGCCTAGCTGGTTGGCAAACCCCGGCTCGGTCAAACAACGCTCGACGAACACTCGCAACTCGGGGCCGTCGTGGACGACCTCGGCGGCGTCGCGGTCCATCAGCGCCGCCACCACGTCGCGAAAGTTCTTGGTCCGCGGGCCAAACGCCACGGCCGCTCCGTAGGCGGCGGGCTCGATCATGTTCTGTCCTTCACGCGAGCCCATGCTACCGCCGACGTAGGCAATGGTCGCGGTCCCCCACCAGGCTCCCAGTTCGCCCACCGTGTCGACCAGCAACACGCGCGGGGCCGGCTGCCCGGTCGTTGTCTGATGGTTCTCGAGCTTACTGCGCCGCGCCCAGTCAACGCCCGATTGATCGAGCAGCCGGGCCACCTCATCAAACCGATCGGGATGCCGCGGCACCAGGATCAATCGCAGGTTGGGGTGCGCCCCGGCTAGTTGGCAAAACGCTTCAAGTGCCAGCGACTCTTCCGGCTCTTGCGTGCTGCCGGCCAGGAACACGGTCGCACCGCTGAAGCCGGCCAACGTGGCCAAGCGCCGGGTGGTCGGATTGTTGCGGTCGGTCTGCGCGCCGTCGAATTTCAAGTTGCCCGAGACGAAGACCGCTTCAAACTTGGCCCCCAGCGCCAGGAAGCGCTCGGCATACTCTTGGTTCTGGGCGGCGATCAAATCGATGTCGCGCATCACCGGCGCGATCAGCGCCCGCCAGCGGCGGTAGCCGCGAAAGCTGTGCTCGCTCAGTCGGCCGTTGATCACCGCCACCCGAGCGCCGTGGGCCTTGGCGGCGCGAATCAGATTGGGCCACAACTCCAACTCGGCCAGCACCAGGCACGTCGGCCGCACACGGCGCATGGCCGCGCGAACCGCCCAGGTGAAATCCAACGGGCAGTAAAAGACCGTGTGGCCGGCGTATTTCTTCCGCGCCAGCTCATAGCCGGTGTGCGTCGTGGTCGAGATCACGATCGCGGCACCTGGCAGGTCGCGCTGCAATTGCTTGATCAGCGTGGCCAGGACGTTCACCTCGCCGACGCTGACGGCATGCAGCCACAGGCACGGCTCGGCGCCGGTGCGCGTGGGGACATGTCCCAGGAACTTCTCGCCCCAGCCGGCGCGATACTTGCCACGGCGGATCGCTTGCCACAACAGCCAAGGCGAGGCCAGGGCCAGCGTGACGATAAACGCGAGATTCAACAGATACGGCATGGCCAAAGGTATCCCTTCCCTGGGCCGAAACAGTTTACTGGCGAGCGTTCGCCCGCCAGGGGCCGACTAGGCGTTGCGCCGGTCGGCGTTCGTCGGGCCACCCTTGCGCATGTGGCAGTTCTTGTACTTCTTCCCGCTGCCACAAGGGCACGGGTCGTTGCGACCCACGGCTTCCTGCCGGTTACGGATCGGTTCGATGCGTTGTTGCGGCTGCTGGCCTTCGCTGTTGCTGATGGCTTGCTGCTGATCTTCCGAGATGCCGGCCGTGGTCGATGGGGCTTCTTCGTGCGTGGCCCGGCTGTCGACCCAGGTCGAGCCGACAAAGCCTTCGTCAAGCTGCTCCATGCGGAAGATCAAGTCAGTCACTCGTTCGCCAACCGAGGTCCACATCTGCTCAAAGGTCCGCATGCCGACGCGCTTGTATTCGACCTTAGGGTCGACCTGGGCATAGCCGACCAGACCGACGCTGGCCTTCAAATGGTCCATCGCCAGCAGATGGTCTTTCCAGGCGGTGTCGAGCAACTGCAACACGAGCAGGCGTTCCATGCGGCGGATTTCCGGATGAAACTTGTCTTCGAGCGTCCCTTCCAGGCGGAAGCGGAGCTGGTCGTCGTCGAGCTTCGACAGCTCATCGACCGAATGTTCGCCGTCAATCGTTTCGGTCAGGAAGCGCGCCAACGCTTCGTATTGATTCTTGGGGGCGGCCGGAGCGTCGCCGCCGCGCGCTTCGATTACCTGGCCCACCAGCCGGTGCAGCTCGCCGAGCTTCTGCTCGGCCACCGGCTGCATTTGCCTGCTGGTGGCGATGAGCAACTCGCGGACTTCATCGCGTTGCTTGTTGCGCAGGTCTTCCACGTCCAAATCGACGCCAAAGCGCTCACGGGCCCAGCCGACCAACTGTTCGCGATCGTAGTGCTTGACTCCCGCGGCGTCCTGGGTCGTGAAGTGGGCCAAGCCGGCCATCACCGGATATTCGACTTCGCGCGTGGTGTACGCTTCGGCCGACTTGTCCAGAACCAACTGCTTGATCGTCTCGGGCTCTTTGCCGCGCAACGACTCGAGCGGAACCTCGATGCCGAACTTGTATTGCACCCAACTGACGGTCTGCTTCAAGCCGTACTCGGGGTCGAGCACCCGGGAGCCTTCGCTCAGTTCGGTCTGGCGGACGGCTTCGCGGGCCTTGGCGATCAGGACTTCGCCCAAGTGGTCGCGGCCGATCTGCTTCAAGTCGCGGTCCCGGTAATTGGTTCCCCACCGCGTGTTCGACAACTTGGCCAGCGCTTCCCAGTTCCATTCGTCCTGCTCGGCCTCTTCGGGCAGATTCTCGTCAATGGCTTCCAGAACCTGCATCTCGGCCTGGCGTTCGGCCTCGTCCAAGGCCACGCGCTCGGCTTCGTTGGCGTCGATGCCGCGGAAGTCGGCCGGGTCGAGTTCACAGTTCAGCACCTTGCCGGCAAAACCGGCGTAGGTCTCGGCACCGTAATTCTTGTCAAGGAAGTTGGTCAGGTGCCGTTCGATTTCGCGCTCGATCATCTCGAGGATGCGCGTCTTGCAGTTGGCGCCGTCGAGGATTTGCTGGCGGAAGCCATAGACCCGCTTCCGCTGTTCGTCCATCACTTCGTCATATTCGAGCAGATTCTTGCGGACGTCGAAGTTGCGTTCCTCGACCTTTTTCTGCGCGGCTTCGATGCGGCGCGAGACCATCGAGCTTTCGATCGCTTCGCCTTCTTGCATGCCCAGCGAGTGGAGCACGCGCTTGACCCATTCGCCGGCAAAGATTCGCATCAAGTCGTCTTCCAGCGACAGGAAGAACCGGCTGCTGCCCGGATCCCCCTGACGACCACAACGGCCGCGCAACTGCAAGTCGATCCGCCGCGCTTCGTGGCGCTCGGTGCCGACAATGTGCAAACCGCCGAGCTCCTTGACGACTTTGCCCTGGGCCTTCATCCCTTCGCGCTGTTCGATTTCGTCGACCAGCTTGGCCCATTCCTCTTGCGGCACATCCAGGCGCGAAGGGTATTTGCTTT
The DNA here is from genome assembly GCA_018242585.1 of Planctomycetota bacterium. Lineage (NCBI taxonomy): Bacteria > Pseudomonadati > Planctomycetota > Planctomycetota bacterium. The sequence goes on along the minus strand of JAFEBQ010000029.1, from coordinate 78,349 downwards.
GCAACTGGGCCCAGGCCATCGTCTCGGGATTGCCACCCAGGATGATGTCGGTGCCGCGGCCAGCCATGTTGGTGGCGATGGTCACCGCGCCCAGGCGGCCGGCTTGGGCGACGATCTCGGCTTCGCGAGCGTGCTGCTTGGCGTTCAGAACCTGGTGCTTGATGCCGCGCCGGTCGAGCGCGCCGCTCAGGCGTTCACTCTTCTCAATCGACACGGTGCCGACTAGCATCGGCCGCCCGCGACGTTCGAGCTTCTTGATCTTTGACTGCTCGATTTCCTGGGGCTTGCGGCTGTCCTTCAGCGTCAGCGTCAGGCTCTTGTCGCTTTCCTTGTCGATGGTGCCGGTGTAGACCGTCCCGTCGGTCGTCGTAACCACGTCAAAGCGATTGACCCGTTCGATCTCGTCGAGAATCGCCTCGAACTTCTCTTTTTCGGTGCAGTAGATCACGTCCGGCGAGTTGATCCGCTGCATCGTGCGGTTCGTGGGAATCGCCACCACGTCCAGGTGGTAAATCTTCCAGAACTCATTGGCCTCGGTCATGGCCGTACCGGTCATGCCGCACAGCTTCTTGTAGAGCTTGAAGTAGTTCTGCAGCGTGATCGTGGCGTAGGTCTGCGTCTCGGGCTTAACCGGGACGTTTTCCTTGGCTTCGACGGCCTGGTGCAGCCCGTCGCTCCACTGGCGGCCGTGCATCTTGCGGCCGGTGAACTCGTCGACGATCACCACTTCCTGTTCGCCCGATTGCGGATTGCGCTCGACGACGTAGTTGACGTCCAGCTTGTAAATCCAGTGAGCCTTCAGGGCGTTGTCAATCAGGTGCGGCCAGTCCATGTTGCCGGCCGTGTAAAAGCTCTCCACGCCCGCCAGGTGCTCCGCCTCGCGCACCCCGTCGTCGGTCAACAGAACGGAGTGTTCTTTCTCTTTGACCTCGAAGTGCGTGTCCTTGCGCAGCTTGCGGGCGATCTCGTCGGCCTTGGCGTAACGGCGAGTGTCGTCGTGAGCCGGGCCGCTGATGATCAATGGCGTGCGGGCTTCGTCGATCAGAATGTTGTCGACTTCGTCGATGATCGCGAAGTTCAACCGGTTCTGCGTCTGTTGCATGTGCCGCGGATAGCGATTGTCGCCGCGGGCGGCCGGGCGCATGTTGTCGCGCAAATAGTCGAAACCGAACTCATTGTTCGTGCCGTACGTGATGTCGCACTCGTACGCCTGCTGCTTGGCTTCGGGCTCTTGATTCGAAAAGATCGCGCCGACCGTCAGCCCCAGCCCCATGTACAGCGGCCCCATCCATTCCATGTCGCGGCGGGCCAGATAGTCGTTGACCGTAATCACGTGAACGCCGCGCCCTTCCAAGGCGTTCAAGTAAGCCGGCAGGGTCGCCACCAGGGTTTTGCCTTCGCCGGTGACCATTTCGGCGATCGCGCCGCTGTGCAGCACCATGCCGCCGATCATCTGGGTGTCGTAATGGCGCATCTTCAACCAGCGCCGTCCACCTTCGCGGCAAACGGCAAACGCCTCGACCAGGATGTCGTCCAAGGTTTCGCCCGACGCCAGGCGGCGCTTGAACTCGGCCGTCTGCTGCCGCAACTCGTCCTCGCTCAGGGCCTGATATTTGGGCTCCAAAGCGTTGATGGCTTCGACCTTATGGTGCAGCCGCTTGATGAACCGCGCGTTCGACGAACCGAACAGCCCGGTCAAGCTCCGTTCGACCGCGCGGCCCAGACCGCCAAAAAACCAGCCGATTAGTTCCCAAAGCCGTTCGAGAAATTCCATTCGCAGCGAGCCACCGATTAGAGAGTGTCAGCCTGCCGACCAGACCGGTCAGAGATGACGCAAATTACGTTGCCGTGAGAGTTTGCGCAGGCGCAATAAATTGTCGGAAAAAGTCTATAGCCAGCACCCCCTTTGGGTCAATGGCAGTCAGCCCCGGCTAGCACGCCCTGAACGCCGTCAAAACATGGCAAACGAGTGCGACAAGCAATGCCGGGGAAGGTGCTTGCGCACAGGCCGTTCGCGACTCAGTTCGCTTGCAAGCCGGCGGCCATTGTGGAAACTTGGCCAGCTATGACCCAATTGTACGCAGAGCGTCGAGCCTCCCCGCACCTGGCCGGCCAGATGGTGCTGCTGGGGACCGGAACCTCGGTGGGGGTGCCGATCATTGGCTGCCCTTGCCCAGTCTGCCACAGCGACGACCCGCGTAACAACCGGACCCGCTGCGGCGTGATCGTCGGCCTGCCCGAGGGGAACCTGCTGATCGACACGCCCCCCGACTTGCGTTTCCAGTTGCTCCGCGAGCGGGTCGACGTCGTCCATGCCACGCTGTTCACCCACGAGCATGCCGACCATCTGTACGGGCTCGACGATCTGCGATTGTTTCCGTTTTACCTGGGACACTCGGTTCCGTTGTACTGCGAACCGGCGGTCGAGAAGCGCATCCGCCGGGTGTTCGACTATGCCTTTGACCCGAACCCGCGCGCGACCCACGCCGGCGCCACGCCGCAGGTCGAGTTCCGCTCGATCGGACTCGAACCGTTCGACGTGCTCGGAGCGCGGGTCACGCCGATTCGATTGCAGCACGGCAGCTTCGACGTATTGGGATTTCGTTTCGGCCGCGTCGCCTATTGCACCGACACGAACGGCATTCCGGCCGAAAGCTGGCCGCTGCTCGAAGGACTCGACGTGCTAGTGCTCGACGCTTTGCGCACGCGGCCGCACGCCACGCATTTCAGCCTGGACGAGGCGTTGGAAGTGGTGAATCGCGTCAAGCCGGGGCGCGCGTACTTCACCCATATCTCGCACGAGTTGGAGCACGCCGCCACGAACGCTCGTTTGCCAGCCCACGTTGAATTGGCCTACGACGGCTTGCGCATTCCCCTCTCGGGCGACATCGCCGCCGGCCCATCGACAACCGCCACGCAAATTGCCCGTTGACGATTCCCCCGAGCCGAACCGATAACCTAAGGGCGTTTCTCGAGTTCATGTCGCGTGCGTATCCACCAAGCCGGTGGCTTTGCCACCGAGATCGTCGGCAGAGCCGCCGGCTTGGGTGAGCAAACGAGACATGCTCCTGAGAATTGCCCTAGGCGTCGCACGCCCTGCCTACGGCGCGCCGGCCAACCACTGGCCGCGCCGGTTGGGGACTTTTCCGCGACTCAACTCTTTAGCAAGAAAGCAAACGGCAATGCCGCTCGAAGATCAACGCCAGGAATTGCTAGCCAAGTTGCGCTCGGTGGGCCAGGATCACGCCCTGCGCTTTTGGAGCCAGTTCGATGAGGCGACGCGAGCGCAACTTGTCACGCAGTTGGAAGCGATCGACTTCGAGCAACTCGGCCGGCTATTTCACGGCGCCGAAGTCCTGGACGATTGGGGCGCGCTAGCCAGCCGGGCCGAGCCGCCCGCGGCGATCCGACTCGACGGGCGAGGCAATCGCTTCACCGCCGCCGAAGCGCGCGAGAAAGGGGCCGAGGCGCTGGCCGACGGCAAGCTGGGCGCGGTGCTCGTGGCCGGTGGGCAAGGCACCCGGCTGGGCTTCGATCATCCCAAGGGGATGTACGCCATTGGCCCGGTGTCGCAGGCTTCGCTGTTTCAGATTCTGTTCGAGAAGCTGCAGGCGATGTCGCGCCGTTACAACGTGCGGATTCCGCTCTATCTGATGACCAGCCCCGCGACGCACGACGAAACCGCCGCGTACCTGGCCAGCAAGCATAACTTCGGCCTGCGGGCCGACGATGTCCACCTGTTCTGCCAGGGAACGATGCCGGCCGTTGATGCCGTGACGGGGCGGGTGCTGCTGGCCGAGCCGGGCCGATTGTTCGCCAGCCCCGATGGTCACGGCGGCATGTTGGCCGCGCTGGATCGATCGGGTGGCCTACGCGACATTCGCCTCCGCGGCATTGAAGACCTGTTTTACTTCCAGGTCGACAATCCGTTGGCGCAAGTCTGTGACCCTGAATTCATCGGCTACCATTTGCTATCGCTGTCCGAGCTTTCGACGCAAGTAGTGGCCAAGCAGTTGCCCGCCGAGAAGGTGGGGAACGTCGTCACCGTCGATGGGCGGATGCGGATCATCGAATACAGCGATCTGCCCGCCTCGGCCGGCGAGCGGCGCAACGCGCAAGGGGGCTTGGCCCTCTGGGCGGGAAATACCGCGATTCACGTGATCGACGTGGCGTTCCTGGAACGAGTCAAAAACGACGAGCACCGGCTGCCGTTTCACCGCGCCCACAAAGCGGTCCCGTACGTCGACGAGACCGGCAAGCTGGTCGAACCGGCGCAGCCCAACGCGATCAAGTTCGAGCGATTCATCTTCGACCTGTTGCCGGCCGCCGAGCGCGCGATCGTCGTCGAGGTGGAACCGGGCCGGGCTTTCGCGCCGGTCAAGAACGCGCCAGGCTCAAAGGTCGATTCCCCCGAGCTAGTGCAAAAGCAGATGCTGGCCCAAGCCCGGGAATGGTTGACCACGGCCGGCGCGCAAGTAGCCGAAGCGACGCCGGTAGAAATCAGCCCGCTGTTCGCGATGGATGCCGAGGAGTTGAAGAAGAAACTCGTTCCCGGCCGACGCTTTGACCAGGCGACGTACTTGCGCTAGAGCACGTCTCGATTCAATGTAGCGTTGGCGTCTCAACCAAGCCGGTGGCTTTGCCACCGCTCTTGGCGGCAGAGCCGCCGGCTTGGTTGAGCAACGATACATACTCGCGAGAACTGCGTTAGGCGGTTGGTTATACTATCGCGATGAGCTCGCCTGCGCCACTAACTCCGCTACCGACTGAAGGCCGACTGGCCGGGATCGATTTCGGCACCGTGCGCATTGGCGTGGCGGTGACCGATCGGCGGCAAACGCTGGCCAGCCCGCTGGACAATTACACGCGGCGCGACCCGGCCAGCGACCTGAAGTATTTCCAGCAGATGGCCGAACAAGAACGCTTGGTCGCCTGGGTCGTGGGGCTGCCGGTGCATGGCGACGGCAACGAAAGCAACTTGTCGATCGCGGCCCGCAAGTTCGGCGAGTCACTGGCCCAGGCAACCTCGCTACCGGTGGTCTACTACGACGAGCGGTTCACGTCGGTCGAGGCCGAGCAATGGCTCGGCACCGCGAAGCTAACGTCCAAGCAGCGCAAACAGCGCCGCGACATGCTGGCCGCCCAGATCATGCTCAGCGCGTTCCTGGAATCCCGCGCCAAAGGCGCCGACAAGCCACAGCCGTTGGATGACCGAGATAGATAAGACTTGCCACGGAGGCACTGAGCCACGGAGGTGGGCACGGAGTAAAATATGAATGACCAATGTCCAAGCACCAATGACCAATAATGCGAAGGAGCCGACCGTATTCTTATTGGTCATTGGGATTTGGTCATTGAGGCTTTGCTTCTAAGATTCCTTCCTCCTCCGTGCAACCCTCCGTGTCTCAGTGCCGCCGTGGCGGAATTTGCGGAATTTACTGAATCGCTATGTTCCTAGTTGTCGGCTGTGGTTACTTGGGGCGTCGTGTTGCCGAGCGTTGGCTGAGCGCTGGCCAGGACGTCTACACCGTCACGCGGCGTGCGAACGCCGCCGACGAACTGCGCGCGGCTGGTTTTCACCCGATCGTGGCCGACGTCCTACGCCCGGACGATTGGCGCGACTTGCCGCCGGTTCGCACCGTGTTGTTCGCCGTGGGGCATGATCGCCAATCGGTTCACGACATTCGTGAAGTCTATGTCGAAGGCTTGCGCAACGTGCTGACCGCGCTCCCTGATTCGGTCGAGCGTGTGATCTACATCAGCTCGACGGGTGTCTATGGCGACACGGTCGAGGCGGTCGTCGACGAGCGCACGCCCTGCCAGCCGCGCCGGCCTGGGGCGGTGGCGTCGTTCGAGGCCGAGGAGTTGTTGCGCGCCAGTCGCTGGCGCGATCGGGCGATCATCTTGCGCCTGGCGGGCATCTATGGCCCCGGGCGGATGCCGGTCTCAAAGCTCTTGATGCGCGGCGAGCCGATCCCGGCCGCGCCTGATGATCGACAGAATCTGATCCACGTCGACGATGCTGCCACGGTGGTCGTTGCCGCGGCCGAGCGGGTGCCGCTGCCCAGCCTGTACAACGTGGCCGATGGCCAGCCCGTCGTGCGTCGCGAGTTCTACAGCTACCTGGCCAACATCCTCGGCACGCCACCACCGACATTCGACCCCAGCGCCGCCCAGAACGACGCCACCCGCCGCAGCGGCGACAAGCAGGTCTCGAACGCGAAGCTGCTCACCGAACTAGGCGTCACGCTCCGCTATCCCAGCTACCGAGAAGGCCTGGCCGCGATCTTTCCACCCGGCAGCACGCGGCCCGAACCTTAAACCTCTCTGCCTTATCCTAGAAGGGGAAGAAACCGACCACGACGACACGACGTAAGGCAAGGAAGACAATATGGTTTTCTCTCCGGCGTCGTGATCGTCGTGCCGTCGTGGTCGATTTCGCCTCCTGATTGCCTTGCCTTTGCGGATCGTAACCCCGGGCAGTTGATGGGTTCATTTTTGTTCCCGGCCGGAATATGATGCTTCGTTCCGCCGTCGCGATCGCGGGCGGCTCTTTACGTCTCGATTCTCGGCCCAGGACCACCCGGCATGTTAACGCGGAAGCCAGTCTTTCCGAACGTCATCGAAATCAACTACCAGGCCGGCGAACGGCTCGGCTGCAACGTCTATGTGGTCTACGACGCCCACGAATGGGCGATCATCGACATCGGCTTTGACGAAACCGTCGAAGAGATCGTCGACCTGATCCGCCAGCTCGACTTCCCGTTGGCCAACTGCAAGGCGATCGTCGCCACCCATGCCGACGTCGACCACATTCAAGGGCTGGCCAAGCTGAAGCAGATGGTCCGCGCGCCGATCCTGGGGCACAAGTTGGCCGCCGAGCCGCTGGCCACCGGGGACAAGCTGCGCACGTTCGCCGAGGTCGAAGCCCAGAACATTCACCTGGCCATGCCGCCGGTCAAGCTTGACAGCCTGATCGACGAAGGGGACGTCATCTCGATTGGCAAGCTCAAGCTCGAAGTCTGGCACACGCCGGGCCACACCGACAGCCAGCTTTCGTTCCGCTTGGGGAATTTGTTGTTGAGCGGCGACAACATTTACCGGGATGGCTGCGTCGGCGCGATCGACGCGCACCACGGCAGCAATCTGGTCGACTTCGTCAAGTCGCTGCGCCGCATCCGGGCGTCGAACGTCGAATGGCTGTTGCCAAGCCACGGCCCAATCTTCCGCAAGGATGACAAGCTGCTCGATGCGACGATCGCGCGGGTGGACAACTATCTGCACCTGGCCGACTTCGGCACCTGCGCCATCGACTGGCCCCTGCTCGACCAGTGGGACAAGGAACTGGCCGAAGGGCGGATGCCCGGTTGAGATTTGATTTGCCACGGAGGCACTGAGGCACGGAGATTGGCACGGAGTAAATGCGAATGACCAATGTTCAAATCCCAATGACCAAGTAATTGCAAAAACCGATCGAGCGTGATGTGTATCTGATAATTGGACATTGGGACTTGGTCATTAACTTCGTCACTCCAACTTCCTCCGTGCAACCCTCCGTGTCTCAGTGCCTCCGTGGCAAAATTGAACTAGCAGCATGATCACGATCGTCGACTACGGCATGGGGAATCTGCGGAGCGTTCAAAAGGGATTTGAACGCGTCGGGCACGAAGCGCGGATCAGCAGCGATCCAAACGTCGTGGCCGCGGCCGACAAGCTCGTTCTGCCCGGCGTCGGCGCCTTTGGCGACGCGATGATTGAGCTCCGCTCGCGCGGCCTCGTCGAGCCAGTGCGTGACTACATCCGGGCCGGCCGGCCGACGCTGGGCATCTGCCTGGGGCTGCAACTGCTGTTCGATGTCGGCTACGAAGATGGCGCGCACCAAGGACTGGGCATCCTGCCGGGCGAAGTCGTCAAGTTCCAACTGCCGCACGACTACAAAGTGCCCCACATGGGCTGGAACCAGTTGCAGATCGTCCGCCGCCCGCCGCTGTTGGCCGACATCGCCGACGGCGCGCATATGTACTTTGTCCACTCGTACTACGTCGTGCCGCGCGACGCCGAGGTGATCGCGACCCAGACCGAGTACGGCCCGCCATTCACGTCGATGATCTGGCGCGATCGCCTTTACGCCACGCAATTCCATCCCGAGAAGAGCCAGGCGGAGGGTCTGAAGATCCTCAAGAACTTCGCGGAACGCGGATAGGACTCGCCACGGAGACACCGAGACACGGAGGGTTGCACGGAGGCGAATGACCAATGTCCAAATCCCAATGACCAAGTAAGACGAAAGACGCACCCATCGAACTTGGTCATTGGACATTGAGGCTTGGTCATTAGGGCTTGTTTCAATATCGGCGCTTCACTCTGGATCATTGCAAGGGCCGATCCCCACCGATACGATTGGCAGCGGGGCTCGAACTAATCCCGATTTACGAGATTCTGCACGTGCCGCTCGGCGGCCTTTGAGGGAGTACGCAGCGATGACACAGATTGAACAAGCCCGCGCGGGCGTCGTCACCAAGGAAATGGAGTTCGTGGCCCAGCGCGAGTCACTGAGCCCCGAGACGATTCGCGACGAAGTCGCTCGCGGCCGCCTGGTCATCCCGGCCAATGTCGTCCACCTACAAAAGCGGCTCGAACCGATGGGCATTGGCATCGCCGCCAAAACCAAGATCAACGCCAACATCGGCAACTCGGCGGTCACCAGCGACGTCAACACCGAGCTGGAAAAGCTGCACGTCTCGGTCCATTTCGGCACCGACACGGTCATGGACCTGTCGACCGGCCGCGACATCGACAACATTCGCCAGGCGATCATCGACGCCTCCCCCGTGCCGATCGGCACGGTGCCGATCTACCAGATGCTCGAAGAGCTCGGCGGCGACATCGACGAGATGACGCCACAGCATTTTCTCGACATGGTCGAGCACCAGGCCAAGCAAGGCGTCGACTACATGACGGTCCACGCTGGCGTGCTGTACGAGCATTTGCACCTGACGACCAAGCGTGTGACTGGCATTGTCAGCCGCGGCGGGTCGCTGATCGCCAAGTGGATGATGACCCACCGCAAGCAGAACCCGCTGTACGAGCATTTTGACGATCTGTGCGACATCATGCGCCAGTACGACGTCACCTGGAGCCTTGGCGACGGTCTGCGCCCCGGCAGCATTGCCGACGCCAGCGACGAAGCTCAGTTCGCCGAGCTCAAGGTGCTGGGCGAGTTGACCAAGCGCGGCTGGGAGCGCGGCTGCCAGGTGATGGTCGAAGGGCCTGGGCACATCCCGATGGACCAGATCGACATGAACATCAAGAAGCAAATCGAATGGTGCCACGAAGCCCCATTCTACGTGCTAGGGCCGCTAGTGACCGACATCGCTCCAGGCTACGACCACATCACCAGCGCCATCGGCGCGGCTCTGGCCGGCTGGAGCGGCGCGGCCATGCTCTGTTACGTGACGCCGAAGGAGCACTTGGGACTACCCGACAAGGAAGACGTCAAGCAAGGGGTGATCGCCTACAAGATCGCGGCCCACGCGGCCGACCTGGCCCGGCACCGGCCCGGCGCGCGCGATCGTGACGACGCGCTGAGCCGCGCACGGTTCGCCTTTGATTGGAAGGAGCAATTCCGGCTGTCGATCGATCCCGAGACGGCCCAGCGGATGCACGACGAGACCCTGCCGCAAGACACTTTCAAGAGCGCGCACTTCTGCAGCATGTGCGGCCCGAAGTATTGCTCGATGAAAATCACGGAAGAGATTCGAGCGATGGGCCAACCCGGCGAAACCGTCGAACTGGCGGTAGTCAGCAAGCCGTAGGGGCTCGGCCAATAAGTTTACGCCTCTCCCTTTCAGGGAGAGGTCGTGAGCGCAGTGAGCGGGTGAGGGTAAACGCGTCACAGGCCAACGGACATTGCGCTCAGAGGACTTGCTACTGAGCTCATTCCTCTTTGGCACTCAACGCCTTTACCCTCCCCCCTGCCCCTCCCTGAGAGGGAGGGGTGTTTGCCAAGCGCGCTTCGGCAACTTTTCAACTTCCCCGTCGTGTCGTTGTGCCGTCGTGGTTGGTATTCCCTCTCCTGCTGTGCGTCACTCAGCCAAGCGCGTCGGGGCGCGTGCGGTGTCTTGTGCCAAGTGTCGTGTGCCGCAGAGCCAGCAGACGCCGCTGATCAGAATGGCGACCGATACGGCGCTGAAACCGACCTTCATGTTGCCGTCGAATTCGTCATTCAACAGCCCGATCAGCGGCGGCGAGATGGCGTCCCCCAGCAGGTGAATGATCAGGATGTTCAAGGCAAAGGCGCTGGCTCGCAGCGACGGATGAATGACGTTGCAGAGGATGGTGTTCGTCGGCCCGGTGTTGAAGAACAAACAGAACTCGGCCAGAAAGATCCAGGCCCAGGCCCCCGGAAACTCGGTGAACAGCACCAGCAGAAAGAACGGAAAGCCAAGCAGCATGCCGATGCCCGAGACCAGGAAGTATGACCCGCCATAGCGCGCTCGCAGCCAGTCGCCGGCCAGCCCGCCCAGCAGCGTCGCCGACAGCCCCGCCACGGCGGTGATCGCGCCGAACGTGATGCTGGCGTGGGCCGGATCGACCCCCTGCTGTTCAATGAACTTGGGCATCCAGAATGCCACGCCTCCCAGGGCGAACGTCATGGCTGTCATGCCGGCCGTCCCCCACACGTACGAAGGAGTCTGCCAGAACAGGCGATAGTCGGCCAGCCGCGAGCCGCGATGCGCCGTCGCGGCCTGGCCATGCTGGGCCACGTCGCTGGCGCCGCGCTGGGGATCGCGCATCAGCCACGCCAATAGCCCCAACATGATTCCCGGCGGCGCCGAGACAAAGAAAGCCGTCTGCCAATTCCAGTGCTTGGCCACGAAGCCGCCCAATCCATAGCCCAGCGCGCTGCCGACCGGGATCGCCATGTAGAACCAGGCCATCACGCGACCGCGGCGCTCGACAGGATAGAGATCGGCAATGATCGTCGGTGCCACGGGGCCGTACGACGCTTCGCCAATGCCGACAAACACGCGCGCCAGCATCATCGCGCCGAATGTCGTGGCCAAACCCGCCGCCCCCGAAGCCAGGCTCCAGACGATGACCCCGATCCCCACGATCAGCCAACGCGAGCCACGATCGGCCAGCCAGCCAAACACCGGCGAAGTGAGCATGTACGTGATCAAGAACGCGAACGCCAACAGCCCGGTCCAAAAGTCGGCGTCCTTTCGCCCGGGAAAGAACTCTTCTTGAATCTTGGGAACGACCGCCGACAGCACGTACCGGTCGACGTAATTCAACAGATTGATCGACAGCAACAGCGCCAGCGACGTGCGCGCGGCGCCGCGCCAGCCGGCAGGCTGGTCCGTGGTCGTTGGCGGTTGATAAGGGTTGTGCGAATCCAAAACCGGCCTCTGCGGAGTGCGTCCAGGGTGATTCAAGGCGAGCCATCGCCCATCGTGTCGATGCGCCAAACGGCGGACACCGGGCGAGCATCAATCGTAGAGCCGCCGTCTAAAATGCGAAACCTGTATTAGCAGGAGGGTGTTTTCTTTTTGCGGCAGATACTCGGCAACTGCCCCAAGAAAGCCGCTCACGTTACAGTCAGTTGCATCACCGCCTCGCTCGCCCTATCGTGAGTGCTCGCCTGCCAGCAAGGTTGCATTAGCAACCGCCACACCTCTCCCTTGAAGGGAGAGGTCGCGAGCGCAGCGAAGCGGGTGAGGGTAAACGCGCCGCAGGTCAGCAAGCATCGCGTTCAGAGGCATTGCCTTTGAACGCATTCGTTTCTGGCCAGCCACGTCTTTACCCTCCCCCTGCCCCTCCCTGAAAGGGAGGGGTGTTTGTCATTGATTGACTCGACACGTCAAAAGAAACCGTCCATGAAAACCATTGTTCAGATTTCGCTCGATGTGACCAACATTCCCGAGGCGCTCGAGACGGCCGCCTTGGCCCGCCGCGCTGGCGTTGACTGGCTCGAGGCCGGCACGCCCCTGATCATTGCCGAAGGGATGAACGGCGTCCGCGCGTTGCGCGAACGCTTTCCCGGCGTGCCAATCGTGGCCGACCTGAAGACGATGGACGGCGGCTACTTGGAGGCCGAGATGATGGCCAAGGCCGGCGCCACCCACGTCGTGGTCATGGCCCGGGCTCACGAAGAAACCTTGCGCTGCGTCGTCAAGGCGGGCAAGGATCATGGCGTGAAGGTGATGGGTGACAACCTGGCCTGTGACGACATGATCGCCGGCGCCAAGTTCCTGGAAGACCTAGGCTGCGACTTCGTGATTCATCACATCGGCTATGACGAGCGTCGCGGCATCGCCGCCCGCGGTCAGCGAATGCCCAGCCCGTTGGATCAGTTGCGCGAAGTCGTGGCGGCCGTCAGCATTCCGGTCCAAGCGGTCGGTGGTCTGACCCTCGAGCAAGCGGTCCGTACGCCCGAGTACGGCGCGCCGCTGGTCGTGCTGGGCGCGCCGTTGACCATTGACGCCGACGCGTTCAAGACGGCCGCGGGCGATCTTGAAGGTTCGCTCCGCATGATCTGCGACAAAGTCCACGGGTATGGCGACATCTTGGTAGGAGGAAAGCGATGAGCACCACTCAAGCGGCCGTGGTGAACTACGGCCCGGAAAAACATTCGGTCGAACTGCGCGAAGTGTCGCTGCCCAAGATCGGCCCCGACGACGTGCTGCTGGAAGTGGCCGCGGTCGGCGTCTGTGGCAGCGATCTGCACCAGTGGACCTCGGAACATAGTTGGCAAGTTAACTACCCGGTGGTCCTCGGCCACGAGTTCGCCGGCAACGTGGCACAGATTGGCGAGCGCGTCACCGGCTGGCGCGAGGGAGACCGCGCGGTCAGCGAAACAGCCGCGGTGATCGACCCCAATAGCCCGTTGGTCCGGCAGGGACTCTATAACCTGGACCCGACGCGCAAGGGCTTCGGCTATGGCGTTGACGGCGCGATGACGCAGTTCGTGCGCGTGCCGGCCCGCTGTTTGCATCACCTGCCCGACAGTTTGCCGTTCGAGCAGGCCGGCATCACCGAGCCGTGTTGCGTGGCTTTTAACGCCGTGGTCGGCAATGGCAGCATCAAGCCCGGCGACCGCGTGGTGGTCCTGGGACCGGGGCCGATCGGCATCTTGTGCGCCGCGATGGCGCGCTTGCAGGGCGCCGAAGTCGCGGTGGCCGGCTTGGCTCGCGACAAGACGCGACTGGCCGTGGCCGAGGCGTATGGCTGCACGGCGCTGACCGACAACCTGGAAGCCTGGGTCCGCGAAGGTGACGGGCTGGGGGTCGATGGCGTGGTCGACGCGGCCGGTGTCTCGGCCACGCTCAAGACCGCGATCGACATCGTCCGCCCCAACGGTTGGATCAGCAAGGTCGGCTGGGGCAAGCAGCCGTTCGGCTACTCGCTCGATCCGCTGGTGCAAAAGAACGTCACCCTGCGCGGCAGCTACAGCCACAACTGGCCGATCTGGGAACGGGTGATTCGTCTGCTGGCCACCAAGCAACTGGACGTCACGAAGATCATCGGCGGCATCTGGCCGATCGCCCAATGGCACGACGCGTTCGAGAAAATGCACTCGGGCGAGATTGTGAAGGCTGTCTTGAAGCCGCGGTGAGGAAAAAAGTTGCGGGTTGCTAGTTCCTAGTTGCTAGTGACGGAGGCGGAATCGTGGGTGGGCGCGGGTATCAGGATCTGGTGGCCTGGCAAAAGGGGATGGACCTCGTCGAATTGGTTTACCGCGTGACTCGTGACTTTCCCAGCGATGAGCGATTTGGTCTGACGATGCAAATGCGCCGGGCAGCGGTTTCGATTCCTTCCAACATTGCCGAAGGACACGGTCGCTATAGCAGCCGCGATTTTGCCCGCTTCTTACAGATCGCGATCGGCTCCCTTTCGGAATTGGAAACGCAAGTGCTAATCGCCAGCCGTTTGAACTACCTTGCCACGGATGCTCAGAGCCAAACACTCGACGCCATCGGCGAAGTCGGTCGCGTGCTACGCGGCTTGGCCAAATCAATTCTGTCGCGCGACGGCGCCGAGCCGTCCGCGTCTTCCACTAGCAACTAGCAACACGCAACTAGCAACTTCTTATGCCCAAACTTGCCGCCTTTCCCAAAGCGTACATGGACCAATTGGTCGTCGATGGCTCGATGAGCCTGGCCGAGTGGATCGACCTGGCCGCCACCCTGGACGTGGACGGACTGGAGATGTACGCCGGCATGCTCGATCTGCGCGAACCCAGCCAGTGGTCGGTCGCCCGGCGTCAGGCCGAGGACGCCGGGCTGACGATCCCGATGTTGTGCTGCTCGCCGGACTTCACGCATCCCGATCCCAAGTTCCGCGCCGAGCAAGTGAAGCTCGAAGAAGGCTGGATCGAAATGACCGCCGCACTCGGCGGGCAATACTGCCGCGTCCTCAGCGGTCAGCGCCGCCCCGAAGTGAGCCGCGCCGATGGTATTCGTTACGCGGCCGAGTGCATCGAAGCGTGCCTGCCGCTGGCCCGGTCTCGCGGCGTGACGCTGATCATCGAGAACCACTACAAGGACAACTACTGGCAGTGGCCCGAGTTCGCCCAGAAGATGGATGTCTTCTGCGATCTGGTCGACAAGGTTCACTCGCCGAACTTCGGCGTGAACTACGACCCCAGCAACACCTACCTGGCCGGCGAAGATCCGGTCGAACTGCTGCGGCGCGTGAAGCATCGCGTCGTGACGATGCACGCCAGCGACCGCTACCTGGCCGAAGGGACGATCGAAGACCTGCGCCGCGAAGAGGACAGCGTCGGCTACGCCAAGCGACTGCGTCACGGCGAGATCGGCAAGGGGCTGAACGACTACGACGCGATCTTCGGCATCTTGGCCGCCGAAAAGTTCAACGGCTGGATTTCGATCGAAGACGGCGTTGACGGCATGGAACAGATGCGGGCCAGCGTGGCGTTCCTGCGCCGCAAGATCGAGCAATACTGGCCCGGCACCAAATACCGCCGGGGCGTCAAATAGCCGCCGGCGAGGGGATTTGCCACGGAGACACAGAGGCATGGAGGACTACACGGAGGATGGGATCCTAATTATGAATGACCAATGACCAAATCCCAATGACCAACGATCGAGCGTCTGTCCGTTTGGACATTGGACATTGGACATTGGTGCTTGGTCATTCGTCATTCGGGTTTCCGCCTCTCCACGTCTCAAATAAAAAACCCAGGGAGGGCTACCCCCTGGGCTTGTGTTAGTTCAATGCTGAGACGCAAGCGTCTCGCTTATTCGTCAATCACTTCGCCGGCCATCTGGGCCGCATCATCGACCAACTTCTTGCACTCGGCGCTCGGCGCCAGCAAGCTCTGCAGCATCCCGTCGAACACGCCCGCCACGCGCTCGAACGCGCGGTCTTCCCCCTGGCACAACACCAGGTAGGTTCCCTCGTCGGTCGCATAGCTGCGCAGCCAGGCGGTGTTGGTCAGGTCGAGGCAGTAAAAGTTCAGGTCAGCGCCCCAGACTTCCTTGCCGCCGACCACGTCGTGATACGGCTCTTCGTCCAGATCGGTGTACTCTTCGTGCATCGCTTCGAGCGCGGCCTCGATCAGGTCTTGCTGCTCGAGCCCGGCGGGATGGGCCAGAATGGTCCAGAACGTCCCATCGGGACCGTACACCGTGACCGAGTTGTTACCCTCGATCATATCGGTCTCGTCCAGTTGCCAGTTCTCGGGATAGAGAAATCGAATTCCGAGCTTGTCATAGACGGCTGGCATGGCACGAATTCCTTGTGAAAGATCGCGAAACGAGTCATCACCCGTTCGGTTTCAAAAGCTGCTCAGGCCGCGCCTCGCGGGGCGTTCTTCCCGTACGGCTCACGCAGGCCGCCGGTTCGCTCCCCCCGGCTTGGGGCCGGCCCGAGCAATCGAAACGACAACTTAAGTCTAGCAAATCGCCGGGGACAGTCACCCAGGAAGCAAAAAATGACGAACTTTTTGGGGTGCTATCCCTGGGGGGCGGCAGCAAGCTGATCTTGTGACGATCAGGCCGCCGTCGGTACCATGCCCGCCCCAACCGGCCCGCTCTAATGCCCATTGGATAGCCGACTTATGCGCCGCTCGCGCACAACAAATCGCCCCGCGATCGCCGCCGTGGCCGTTTGCGTCGCCTTAGCGCTCGTGGCGGGTTGCCGGCTGCCGGGCATGGACGGTCCCGTGTCAAAAGACCTGGCCACCTCGCGCCAGTTGTCCCACCGCGGACTCAGCGCCATGGAGCGGGGCGATCGCCAGACGGCGCAGCAAATCTTGGCCCGCGCGGTTGATGTCTGTCCCAGCGACGTCGAAGCGCGTCAGCACTATGCCGAAAGCCTCTGGCAAAACGGCAAGCAACCTGGTGCCGTCGAGCAGATCGACGCCGCCTTGAAGCTCGCCCCCGACAACGAATCGCTGCACGTCCGCGCTGGCCAGATGCACTTGGCCATGAACGATATCGAGATCGCGTCCAGCGAAGCCGACCAGGCGATTCGACTGAACAGCAAGTCACCCGGCGCGTGGCGATTGCGCGGCCAGATCGCCGCTCGGCGCGGCAACCTGCGCCAAGCCCTAGCCGGTTTTCATCGCGCGGTCAGCTATGACCCGCACGATCGCGAGTTGCTGATCGACGTGGCGGAAACCTACCGTCAACTCGGCCAGCCGCAACAGGCGCTCGTCACGTTGCACGAGGTGGTCGACACCTACTCTCCTGGCGATGAACCGCAACGGGTGCTGTTACTCGAAGGGCTCGCCCTGTCAGCCATGGGGCGCAACAACGACGCGGCGGAACGCCTGGCCCAGGCGCGCGACCGCGGGCCGGCGTCGGCGGAAATCTGTTATCACCTGGCCCAGGCTCAGGCCGCCAGCGGCCAAAGCATCTCGGCCCGAGCGTCGCTCGAACAAGCCCTGCAACTCGAGCCGGCCCACGTGGCCAGCCAGACGCTGCTGACCGAACTCTCGCAGCGTCGCTAAGCGTGCCTCACGACGTTCTAGCGTCTTGGGTGGCGCCGATGGCTTAGCCATCGGTGTTGCGCAGCAACAAGAAACTCGATGGGCACGCGTAACCCAAGTAGAAACTTGCCACTCGCGCGGGACGGCGCTCGAGGTTTCTTGTGGCCTTCGGCCACCCAGGTGCAAGCACCTGGGGCCACCCATGCTACAGTGTTCTGAGAATTGCTCTAAGCGGGCCGTTACCAGCCCCCAAGTCGACGGCTCAGGCTCGGTCGTTACAACCGTTAAACTGCCGCCGTGTGAAAGGCCGCGACTTGGCGGCCGTCGTTTTGACCGGGGGCTAACTGCGTCGTAAGGTTTCCTGGTGGAACTTGCCTCCTCAACGGGGCAATCCCGACGATCGGGCCACCAGCAGCAGACCCGCGGGGGTCACGGAACTTACTTTGCAGAGGAGTATGCCTATGTCGATGGCCTCGAACACGTCGGCCAAGCCCTTTATCGAACGCCGCCACGGTGGCCCTTCGCTGCCGTTGAGTGGTCGCGAACGTCGGCAGTTCGCCGACAGCCACGCCGAGCTCTCGCCAGATGCCCAGGAACTCGGCAACGCCATCGACAACTACAAGCTGATGCACCGGCGCCGGTTCGTCACGTACGAAGAGATGCTCGAAGTGATCAAGTCGCTCGGCTACCACCGGTAAGCCGCAACCACGAGCAAGCCTGAAAAACAAACGAAGCTCGGCATCCTGGCGGAAGGATGCCGAGCTTTTTCTTTTGCTGAGCTGATTTGCCACGGAGGCACAGAGACACGGAGGGTGGCACGGAGAAGGAAGAGGAGAAAGTAGGGAAGCTAAGCCTCAATGTCCAAATCCCAATGACCAATAAAGGATAGCCGGCTCCTTCGCATTATTGGTCATTGGTGCTTGAACATTGGTCATTCACATCTACTCCGTGCCTCAGTGTCTCCGTGGCTAAATCCCCCTCGGCGTCAGGTTCCTCGTCGGGCGTCGAGCTTGGACGTGCGGCGTTGGGTTTCAAACCAGCGCTTCCAGGCGCCTTTGTCATAGTTGAAGTTCACGCCATTGCTCATGGTCAACAGCGCGTCGAGCACGGCTTCGTTGTTCAGCATGACGGTCTGTGACTTGGGCTGGTTATTATTCATGGCGAATCCGCCGCCGTTCGGGCCGAACGACGCCGAATACTGCCCCGCCGCGCCGGCCGAAACCTGATAAGTGTGCGTTGTGTTCAGCGCCTCGATCAACGGCCCCATGGACGTCGTGTCTTTCATCCGCTTCAAGCCCAACGCCGCCCGGTTGACGATCGTATTGTCGTATTTACCATTCAGCCGACTGATAAAAAACGACACGATCGAAGGTCGCGGCTGATCGTCGAGCAAATCCAGGCAATTGGCCCGCACTTCAGGCGACGGGTCCAGCAGCGAATATTCGGCCAACATCTGCCAAGCCAGCGGGTGATTCATCCGGGCCAGCGCGTCGACGTACATGTTCCGCACCGCTTCCAGACGCTCCTGCTCGAACATCCGCTTCAGCGCCGGAATGGCCGCCGGATCGGAAACGTCGCCAAACTTGCGGCGGGCTTCGTTCTGTCGGTCAGGCACGTCCAGCCATTCGCGCCACCGCTTCAGCGTGGTGGCCCAGGCCTTTTCGGCCAACTCTTGCTTGCGCGCTTCCTCGGCGATCTCGACTTCCTGACGCAATCGCCACTTGCCTTTGTATTCGACATAGCCCCGCTCGGTCATGATCTGGGCTTGCGTCTTCCACGCGCCGTCAACCTTGGAATAGCCCAACAGCCGCCGGGCATCGGCGTGATCGGTGTCGAGTTCGATGATCCGCTCGAGATGCTTCTTGCGAATATCGTACAAGTTGTGCTCGCGGCACCATTCCGACAACTTCCAGTGCCCCTCGGCCGTGTCGGGAAACTGGTGCAGGATCTTCTGGTATTCGAGTTCCTCGGGGCGCAGCTTGGTGGCTTCGCGCACCTGTTCCCGGTCGAAGGTCAGCTCGCTGCCGTCAGCCAGGCGAAGCTGATACTTGGTCCGCGGCGCTTCGGTCGGATTGAGCAGTTCCCCTTCCAGCCGGCCACCACTGGCAAGTTGCAGCACGTAATGCTCGGCCGCCTCGAGCGAGGTCGGCAGCAGCATCAAGCACGCCGCCAGCGCACCGTAACACCACCGCCCTCGGGCGTCGCTCGGCGAATATCGCTTAAGACTCATCGGACGCTGGTCCCTCGGGACCATCTCCCGCTGATGGTGTGCCAGAAAAGGTCGCCCCCCGCGGCGGCCGGCAAGCACGGATGCCATCGAACCGTCGCGGCCGGCCCCTGGTTGGCACCGGCACGCAACTCTTTCTAATATACGGAGGTTTTCGCCGGCTCGGCAATGCGCCGTTCCGGCAGCCCCCTGGTTTTCCGGGGCCAAATCGTGACATCGGCCCGGTTTTTCAGGCTCTGCGGCTCGTAACAATTGCACCGCGCAGCCTGGGCCGCGGGCCGGACGACGATCCGCTAGATTGGACGCCCAGGGACCGGGCGAAGTTCCGCCTCCAAATCACCACCCCACCCAGGCAACCGCCATGAGCAGTTCCACCCAAGCCCACCGGGCCGAAGCGCCGCGCCAGGTGCGCTGTGCGATCATTACCGTCAGCGACACGCGCACGCTCGATAACGACACCGGCGGTGCGGCCATTGTCGAGCGACTGACCGACAATGGACACCCGATCGCTTGTCGACATATCACTCGCGACGAGCCCGGGCCGATGCGCGCTTTGTTGTTGCAACTGGTCGCGCGCGACGACGTCGACGCCATCTTGATGACCGGCGGCACTGGTCTCGGCTCGCGTGATCAGACTTGCGAGACTGTCAGCCAGTTGCTCACCAAGCCGCTTCCCGGCTACGGCGAGTTGCTGAGAATGCTCAGCTTTGAACAAGTCGGCGCGGCCGCCATGCTCAGCCGCGCCGTCGGCGGCTTGATCCACCAGACCATCGTGTTGACCATGCCTGGCTCGCCGAACGGCGTGGCGCTGGCGATGGACAAGCTGATCATTCCCGAACTCGGCCACCTGCGCCGCGAAGCCTTGAAGTAACTTGCCGCGCCGCGCGCGTAACACCAGCCCAGTGGTTTCACACTCTGGGACCATCCGAGGAATCAACCGTGTCGTACCAGGCAGTGATTCGCGGCCAGCGGTTTCACTTTGCCGATTTGCGCGAGTTGCTGGCCAAAGCCAACGAGGAAAAGTCCGGCGACCAGTTGGCCGGGCTGGCGGCCACTAGCCAGCGCGAACGAGTGGCCGCCCGCTGGGCCCTGGCCGATGTGCCGTTGCACACGTTCGTCGACCAGCCGGTTGTCGCCCCCGATGGCGATGAAGTCAGCCGGCTGATCCTTGACCGCTACGACCAGCGGGCCTTCGCCGCCATTCGCACGCTGACGGTCGGCGAGTTCCGCAACCTGATCCTCGCGTCGCCGGCCGACAGTGCCGAGATATGCAACCTGCAACGGGCCATCACGCCCGAGATGGCCGCGGCCGTCGCCAAGTTGATGAGCAACCAGGATTTGATCCTGGCGGCTTCACGCATCCGCAATGTCAGCCGACTGCGCAACACGTTGGGCCAGCGCGGCGTGCTGGCCGTCCGCGTGCAGCCGAACCATCCGGCCGATGATCTGGCGGGTATTTTACTGTCGGCGGTCGATGGTCTGCTGTTTGGTTGTGGCGACGCCGTGATTGGCGTCAATCCGGCCGCTGAATCAGTCGACTCGGTCGAAGCCGTGCTGCGCGGGCTTGACCGGCTGATTACGACACTCGGCGTGCCGACACAAGCCTGTTGCCTGGCGCACATCAGCACGCAACTGGCTTGCCTCGAACGCGGCGCGCCGGTCGATTTGCTGTTCCAGTCGATCGCCGGCACGCAGGGTGCCAACGACAGCTTCGGCGTGAACCTGGCGCTGCTTGGCGAAGGGCGCGAGCGCGTGCTCGAAGAGCATCGTCGCCGCGGCATTCCCTGGGTCGGCGAGGACGTGATGTACTTCGAGACCGGGCAAGGAAGCGCCCTGTCGGCCGGCGCGCATCAGGGCGTCGATCAGGTGACGCTCGAAGCCCGGGCCTATGGAATCGCCCGCGAGTTCTCGCCGCTGCTGGTCAACACGGTCGTGGGCTTCATCGGGCCGGAATACCTGTACGACGAGCGACAGATCACCCGCGCCGGCCTTGAAGACCACTTCATGGGCAAGCTACTCGGGCTGCCGATGGGCTGCGACGTCTGTTACACCAACCACGCCGCCGCCGACCAGAACTCGGCCGACAACTTGCTGGCGTTGCTGACGGCCGCGGGCTGCAACTACTTCATGGGGGTGCCCTGCGCCGACGACGTGATGCTCCACTACCAATCGACTAGCTTTCACGACACGGCCGCGATGCGCGAATTGTTCGGCTTGCGCCCCGCGCCCGAGTTTGAAGCCTGGCTCGAAGCGCGTGGCCTGATGCGCGACGGACGACGGTTGTTGCCCGATGATCGGAATCGACGGCCGTGGCTGGCGACCATCGAATCGGTCGTGGCCGGACGCGAGCCGGCGAACCTGCCCGCGTTAACCACTACGCCGCCTGCCGTGCCATCGTCAGCCATTCGGGCCAGCAGGGCGATCGAGCTGCCCGCGGATTTGGGTGCGCGGACACCGGCGCGAATCTTCACCGGTTCGAGTGGCACGTCGTATCCTTCGACAGTGCAGCTCGAATTGCGCGAGGACCATGCCGCGGCCCTCGACGCGGTGCGCGACGAGATCGACATTGCCCGCGATTTCGGCGGCGAACTGAGCGAGCGATTCGGGCTGTTCGAGGTGTCGAGCGCCGCCAGAACCAAGCACGAATATCTGTTGCGACCCGACCTGGGGCGAAGCCTGAGCGAATCTGGCCGAACGCTCCTTGTCGAACATTGCCAGCGCGGTGCGACCATTCAAGTAGTAATCGGCGACGGATTGTCGGCGGCGGCCGTGCGGCGGCAGATTCCGGCGCTCTTGCCCGCGTTGATGAACGAGTTTACCTCGCGCCGCTGGACGACTGGCCCCGTCTGCTTCGTCCGTCACGCCCGCGTTGGGCTAATGAACGAAATCGGCGCGCTCGTCGAGCCCGAGGTCGTGCTGCTACTGATCGGCGAACGTCCGGGGCTGGCGACGGCCGAAAGCTTGTCGGCTTACCTGGCCTATCGACCTCGGCCGGGGCACACCGACGCGCGGCGGAACCTGATCTCGAACATCCACCAGCGCGGCATTCCCTGCGAAGTCGCGGCCGTGCGCATCGCGCGCTTGATCGAGCAGTTGCTTGCCGCGCAACAGAGCGGCATCGCGGTCAAAGAGTCGCTGGCCGCTCCGGCGGCCGCCATCACCAACGCGCCGCGTGCTAGCTAGGCGCAGTTTCTTCAAGCCGCAGAAACGGCACAACCGATAGAGACGAGGAGCGCTGGTCGCTGCGCCCTGGCTCATCGAGTGCGCGCATCGAACTGCTAGCTCGCCCGCCCGTTCGCCGTCGCGCGACGGTCACGTCTCGATTGCCCGTCTACCGGACCCGTGTGAATCTCATGCGCAAGTTGCTGGCCTTCGGGATGGTTTCGCTGTGCGCCGCCTCGGCGAGCGCTCAAGGCGTGCCATCCGCGCCGAGTTACCCGCCGGGCGTCGGCTATGGCAACTACGGCGCGGGAGGTTTTAGCGGCGGCGCATTGGCCGCGCCGCCGATAGCGCCGCCGTGGCGCGGCGGGCAGAATGCCCCCTACGCTGGCATTCCGACATCTCCGAACACGGAAGTGGTTCCTCTCGGCACACCCAGCGGAGTCGTGCCGAGCACGCCGACAATGCCCGGCTATGGCGTGCGCCGCACGCCTCTCATGTCGCCCAGCGGGCCGGCCGCGAATCTTTGGCAACAGCAGCCAGCCGCGCCTTACAACCGTGGCGCCGCCATTCCGCCAGCCGAGTCAGTTCCGCGCGGCACGCTGGCCCCTTGGAGCGCAACAGCTCCCTACGCTGGCGGTCCACTCTACGGCGCTCTTCCTTACAACGGGGCCGCACCCTACACGACAAATGCTCCGGTCGGGCCACCGATCAGCCCCTCGGTTGCGCCAGCAAACGCGAATCCTGCCCCCGAGGCCGCCGACCCCGGCGTTGGTTACGCCAGCGGCCCCGCCTATGGCGGGCCGGCTTACGACGGTGGCTCGGGCTACGGGTACGGCGCAATGGGCTCGGGCGTCAGGTTGCCCAAGATGCCGCTGCTGCGCCGGCATCGCGGCATGATGTATGGCGGCTCGTATGGGGCGCCGAGCGACATTGATTATTCGGTGGGCGATCCCGCAGTCGGTGGCACGGTGTCCGGCGGCGCTCCGCTCGCCCCCTCAATGGTGCCGACGCCAACCTACGGCCCGGCCTCCAGCGGAGGGCCGATTGTCGCCGCGCCTGCCCCGGCGGCACTTGGTCCGACCATCGATGCTGGTCCGGCGGTTGGAGCCGGCCCCATGATGGGCGGCCCCGTCGGTGCTGGACCATTCGACGGCGGCACGTTTCCATCGCTCCCCTTGCCCGGCGGCCGGATACCCCGCTTTGCGCCTCGCGCTTACGGGCCACCGATGATTGGCGGCTTCGACGCTGGGCCACCGGTGGACGATCCGGTCCCCAGCTATCCGGCCCCGGTGGAAGAACCAGCGCCAGTGTACGAAGGCGATCCCTTCGTGAGTGGCCGACCGGGGCGTTGGTTCGGCGCGCTCGGCGCGCTGGCCATGACCCGTTCACAGGTCAACAGCCGAAACTTGGCGTACCTGAACCCCGACATCAACGCCGGTGTGCTGAACACTCGCGACAGCGTCGACCAGCAGTACCGGCCGGGCTATGAAGTGCGGCTGGGGCGCGTCGTGCGGCCGACCTCGGCCATCGAAGGCTCGTTCTGGATGCTCGACAACTTCCACGCCAGCAAGACCTACACCGGCCCGGACAATATTTATAGCACGGTCGATTTCGACACCGGCGGCCCGGTGATCATCGACAATCGGCCGGCCAGCTTGTACTTCGACGCCGCGCACCAGCAGCAGATCAACCGCACCGACGAGACCTGGAACCTGGAAGTCAACTGGCTCGAACAGCAGATCGAACCGACCACGCGCTGGAGTCTGCTGGGCATTGCCGGCATCCGCTGGTTCCACTTTCGCGAAGCGACTCAATATCGCTCGGCCATCGGCGGCACCACGTTCGACCAATACGACGGCGGCAACGTGGCCGACTACAAGGTCAGCGTGCGAAACGACCTGATCGGCGGCCAGACCGGCGCGCGGATTCAATACCTGATTACGCCGCGCTGGCGTTTGTACGCCATGCCCAAAGTGGGCGTGTTCGGCAACGCGATTCAGTCGCAGTCACACCTGCACTGCGAATGCGCCGACGGCGGCACCGGCGGGTTTGATCTGTCGGCTTACAAGCCCACGGTCAGCCTGTTGGGCCAGGTCGACGTCGGCACGTCGTGCCAGATCACACCTCGAATCAGCGCGTACATCTCTTATCGCGCGGTGGGCATCAGCAACATCGCTCTGGCCGACAACCAACTGCCGTACTTCGCCGCCGACTACGGCTACATCCAAAGCGTCCACTCGGCGAACTCGCTGATCCTGCACGGCGCGACGACGGGCATGCAGTTTGGATACTAGGAAACGATGAACGATGAAGTGTAAACGATAAAGTAAATGCCTGTTCGCGACTTCGTTGACCGCGAGTTAACACGCGAGTTGCCGTATCACTTTATCGTTTATCGTTTCCACTTTATCGTTTCCTCAATAAGCGTTCTGCCGCCCCAGCACGGTCAGCACCGTGCGGGCCAGAATCTTCAGATCGAGCCACGGCGACCAGTTGCGAATATACTCGTGGTCGCATTCGACGCGCTTTTGCATTTTCTCGAACGTGTCGGTCTCGCCGCGCCAGCCGTTCACCTGGGCCAATCCGGTAATGCCTGGCTTGACCTTGTGACGCAGCATGTAGCCGTCGATCTGCTTGCGATACAGCTCGTTGTGCGCCGTCGCATGCGGGCGCGGGCCGACCAGTGACATGGTCCCTTGCAGCACGTTGAACAGTTGCGGCAGCTCGTCGAGCGACGTCCGTCGCAAGATCGCCCCCAGCTGCGTCACCCGTGGGTCGTTCTTAGTGGCCTGAACGACGACCGGGCCATTGTCCGCGGTGCCCATGCTGCGAAACTTCCAAACCGCGATCGGCCGGCCATCCAGACCATAGCGTGTTTGCTTGAACAGCACCGGCCCGCGCGACGTGAGCTTGATCGCCAAAGCGATGAGCGCCATCGGCAACGCCAAGGCCGCGAGCATGGCCGAGCCCACCATCACGTCGAGCAACCGCTTGATCGCGCCGTCGACACCATAGAACGGGTTCTCCGAAACGCTCACCGCCGGCAGCCCGCCGATGTTGGTCCAGCGAGCGTGGTGCAAATCAAAGACAAAGAAGTCCGGCACGATGTAGACCGAGGCGGTCGTGTCGGCCAAGGCTTTGAGCACCGCCTGCACGCGCCGTTCGGCCCGCAGCGGCAGCGTGATGAAGATCATGTGTACCTTTCCCTGCTGAGCATCGGCCACAAGCTGGTCGATGTTCCCCACGCACGCCCCCACGTCGGCGGGCAGCTCGACGCGGCGATGCGCCGGCCGATCGTCATAGAAGCCTTCCAGCTTCACGCCCGTCCACGGGGCGCGCTGAATGTTGCGCACCAACTGAAAGCCGAGTTCGTTCGCGCCGACAATCGCCAGGCCGCGCAGATTGCGACCGCGGCAGCGCTGCCAGCTTTGATACAACCGCCAACTGCCGCGCAACGTCACCAACACTAGCGGCGTCACCAACAGCCAGGCAATCGCCCCGCGCTGGGTGAGCGCGGCTTCGATGCCGGCAAGCTGGCCGGTGAGGAAGCCCGCCAGCAGCAGCGCCGGAAACGTGGCCAACCAGGTCAGCGCCACGCAGCGGAACTCGTGCAACATCGGCGCGGCGTGCCAGCTTCGGTACAGGCCGATCACCTCGGACGCCAGGTTGAACACAATCAGCGCGGCCGCGGCCGCCAGCAAGCAATGCTGCTCGACCGTGACGCCCGCATACCAGGCCGCGGCGTACAGGCCGGCGACGATGGCCACGGTGTCAAGGCAGTGGAGAATCAGGCCCAACAACGAGGCATGTTGCGTGATACGGCGCTGCGCGTGGGACATCGCATCCTCGGCCAAGGAAATCCGCGAAGGTTCGCGCACGGCGGCCGTCCCCAGCGGTAAGCCCACACGCACGCGCGCAAGTGTAGCTTACAAATCGGCCCGAAGATGCCGGTTTTGCCGGGCGCAATGCGAGGAATTGTGAGCATGATTCCGATTAGAGCGCGTCTCACGACGTTCTAGCGTCTTGGGTGGCACCGATGGCTTGGCCATCGGTGTTGCGCAGCAACAAGAAACTCGATGGGCAAGCGTAACCCCAATGGAAGCTCGCCACCCGTACGAGACGGCGCTCGAGGTTTCTTGTGGCCTTCGGCCACCCAGGTGCAAGCACCTGGGCTACCCAAGCGACAGTGTTCTGAGAGCTGCTTTAGTCGGTCGCTACGCTAAACACCGCGCGATTGGCGTGGACCGCGCCGGTTTTGATCACGTTGCAGCTCACCTCCCTCCGATCGGCCTTCACCGGATATGCCATCGATGGGTGAAGCCAACTCATCGCGCGCGTCGTTGGCGCCGCAGCCAGCGGCGCATTGTTGCGGACGAAGTTGGTTCCGTCATGTGAATCGTAATCGTGGCGATTTTCTTGACAGCGAACCAGCGACCGCTATGTTGCGTACAACACTTGGCGCGAGCTTCGCAAATCGCGCGTCATCTGTCCAGATTGCAGGACGGCACTGGTGCAGTATGCGGGCAGGCCTTCATTATTTTACGTCTGCCTCGGAATTGATTGAACGAGGGTGGTCCTATCGCCCAGCCCACTCGGGCTCCTCGTGCATCGCGACGCATTGCGGCTCGGTTTTTTGTCGCTCGTTTCATTTCCTTGGGGCAATCGCCAGGTGACATCATGTTCATGTGCAGAACAGCACGGCATTGGCTGATCAGACTTTCATTCTGCGCTGCGGTTGTGGCGACTGGCTTGTGGGCGTTACTGAACGCCGAGCAAGCTCATGCTCAAAGGCCCACAGCACAAGCGGCTGGGCAGGTGCCAAAGGCAGGGAAAACATTCCGACTGAATGATGGCACGGAACTGCCGATCGATGAATGGCCTGAAACCTACGAGGCAGTAGAGTGGCAGCCACCCCTCGATCCAACAATTGCTAAGACACTCGTTGAGTACGATTTTAGGTCCGACTTGCACGTTGTAGAGATAGGGCTCGATCGTGAGCAGCAGAAAGTGTATTGGTTCGCATGTACAGGTGGCGGCAACAACGGGAAGCTTTGTCGGGCCAATTACGATGGCTCTCATGCCGAGACCTTACTCGATCACTATCCTGGTTCAGACAACAAAGAGTTGTTGTACCCGCGAGCGCTGTGCGTTGCTCCAGAATTAGACGCAGTTTATTGGGTTGGAACCTCGTATAGCCCCACTCCGGGGCAATCAATTTTTCGGGCCGATCTTAATGGAAAGAACGCCCGGCCCATTGTCACGGGGCTAAAGGCGTGTGTCTCGCTGTACTCGGATTCAATTGAGAAGAAAATTTATTGGCATGATGAGAATGCGATTCTTCGCGGTGATCTCAATGGTGATAATGTCGAGAGCATAACCGGGTTGACCAAAACGCGAGGGTCGTTTGGAATTGATATTCAACATAAGCGAGTGTTTCGGCGCGACGGCGAAGGATCGCTTTCACAAGCAGGCTATGACGGCGGGATGAGGAGTGTATTTCTTGATTGCGGAACTGAAATGAGTTCCAAGTACCCGGCGGACATTACCTACGTCGCGGAGCAAGACGCGGTGTATTGCCAAATGGCACGAGGCGTTGTATGCGTACGGCTTAAATCACCGGGTTACGCTCAACAAATAACACGAGGTCAATCGACTTGCTTTGCAATCGACGCGGGACACCGAAAGCTGTTTTGGTCAGATTCCATGAGGCATGGAGGTCGTCTAATATCTGGCGCGCTGCCTGACAAATGGCCAACTCAATTGCGCCGCGCTCCTCCTCTAATTTCCTCGATTGAGCCACATACTTCCCGCGTTGGTCAGGAGGTGACGGTTCGAGGCAAAGGCCTTAGATCCACTCGCACAGTATTTATGATCGGAAATCCGAGGTGCGAGTTAGTTGAGTCTCAGTTTAAGGTTTTGTCCGATGAACAACTGTTAGTCACGGTACCCAAGTTCACCGGCGAGTGCCGCAACATTCTTGCGATTGTTGTTACTGATACAGGCGCGACAGTGACCGTGCCTCAAAATCTTACGCGAATCGACAAAGTCGTTCAGTTCGTGCGCTACGAGCGACGCGATTCCTTAGGCTATTGGATTTCCGAACGAGGATTGCTTGACAAAGCTGAGAATGCAGTCGGCTTCATTGAAAAGGGAGGTGTTCTCCATTCGGGAACGCGCGGAGGGAATGTTTTGTTTGCCAAAAACGGTGCTCATGTCACCGTTACGACTACACCTGTATCGGTGTTTCACGAACCTTATGCCGAGATTGTCGGATTGAACAACCAAACACGCTGTATAGCGATTCCCGCGATACGCGCTAGCTTTATCGCTAGCTCGGCGGAGCTAGGCGGCGAATAAAGCTAATAGTTTGGTTTTGGCTATGTAGTGATCATCCACTATTACATCAAAGGGGTACCGATGTCTACGGATTGCAGTCCGGGAGATGGATGGGTGCGAAAAAGGGGATAAGTCCCATTATTGACGTCAGGGAGCGGGACTGCTAACGTAAAGCCATGCCCCGAGCCGCGCGTGTTGCCCCTGGTGGGATGGTGTTCCACGTACTGAACCGTGGCAACGATCGACGCGCAATCTTTGAAGGCGGCGGCGACTACGAGGCGTTCTTGCGGGTGATGCGCGAATCGCAAGATCGCTTGTCGATGCGAATTCTCGCCTACTGCCTCATGCCCAATCATTGGCACCTGCTGCTCTGGCCCCACGGCGACGGGGAACTGGGCACGTTCTTACAGCGGCTGACCACGACGCACGTTCGTCGTTGGCGTCTGCACCGACACAGCGTGGGTCAGGGGCACTTGTACCAAGGAACGTATAAATCGTTTCCCGTGCAAGATGACGACCATTTTTACGTCGTGGCGCGTTACGTCGAGCGCAACGCCCTCCGCGCCAACTTGGTGTCCAGTGCGGAGCAATGGCGGTGGAGTAGTTTGGCCCAGCGCGCCGGCGGTCAGCACCTGGACGATCCGCCGATCCTGGCGACCTGGCCGGTGCCCCGGCCGCGAAATTGGTTAAGCCGCGTGAACACGCCGCAGACCGACCGCGAACTGGCGGCGTTGCGGATGGCGGTGGCGCGTGGCCAACCGTTCGGCGGCGACGTGTGGCAACGGCGGACGGCCAAGCGGCTGGGCCTGGAATACACGTTGAATCCCCGCGGGCGTCCGCGCAAGAGTCCATCGTCGCGCGCATAGCGTCGAAATGGGACTTATCCCCTTTTAAATGTAAATGGCCCCCAGGTGCAAGCACCTGGGCCACCCCCGCTACAGCCTCCTGAGAACTGCTCTCATCGTTACACCGCAAGCTTGGCCGCGATCGGTTCGAGCGCGGCAATCACTTCGTCCATCGTCTGGGTTCGCTGCGTCAGGTCCTTTTTGAGCATCTGCTGGTAGATGCTTTCCAACTCGACGGGAATCTCGGGCCGGGCGGCAATCAACGATGGCACCGCCTGAATGTGATGCGCCATGATTTTCAAAACCGCCGTGTCGCCCGAGTAGGGAATGGCGCCAGTGAGCAGTCGATACAGCGTGCAGCCCAGCGAATAGATATCGGCGCGAGCGTCGGCCGTATGCGTATTCTTGGATTGCTCGGGCGCCATGTAGTCCGCCGTGCCCATGATCTCGCCCTCGTACGTCAGGGCGATGCCCTCTGATTCCGTCGACTGCTCATCGTCACCGGTCGCGTAAATGCGCGCGATTCCCAGGTCGAGAATCTTGACGACGCCGTTTTTATCGAGCAGCAAGTTGGCTGGCTTGACGTCGCGATGCACGATTCCTTTGCCGTGCGCAAAGCCCAAGCCGCGCGCCGCTTGCAGGATGTAGCTGATCGCCTCGTTCAGCGGGAGCGGGCCGCGTTGCTTGACCGTGGTCGAAAGGTCCTGGCCGTCAACGAACTCCATCGCCAAATACTGCAAGCCTTGCGCTTCGCCCGATTCGTAAGCGGTAACAATGTTCGGGTGCGAGAGCTGCGAGGCGACTTCGACTTCCCGCAGAAAGCGTTGAATGGCCCGCGACGAGCCGTCGCCGCGCGCGATCAGCACCTTCAAGGCCCTGACCTGCGAGGTCGGCACATGACGGACCTGATAGACCCGGCCCATGCCCCCCACGCCGATTCTGTCGATGATCACGTAGTTGCCAAAGACCAGTTCCTTGCCGCGCTCCTGGTACAGCTTGGCGGCCTGGTACTTGGACAGCTTGTCCTTGCGCACCAGGTAGCGGAGCAGCGTTTCGGCGTCTTCCGCCAGTTGCGCCGACGTCAGCCCATTGCGGAGCTTGGCGAGGTCTTCCTGGCCGATGATCGAAAGCGAGGTCAGGCCGTCGAGAACTTGCTGCGCTGAGATTCCCATATCCGCGAATTCAAAGTTGGTGAGGTGGATTGCGAGCCATGTTATCGACGATGGCAGGCGTCGCTGGCAAGTGGCGTGCGGCTAGGCGCGGCCGAGTATTGCACTTCCAAAAGGCGCGGGCCGTCGACGCAGTTCACCTTTTCTCTTCGGCCTGCATTTCCCTCCATTCGATTGCCGGCCAAATAATCACGGTGCCGTCACGACTAGCCGACAGGGCGGCATGACCATCCGGCGAGAAACAAACGCTCGTGACCTCCTGGCTGTGTTCCTTGAGCGAGAGGATTTCCTTGCCGGTTCGCGTGTCCCAAAGCTTGACCGTGTTGTCTTGGCTGGCCGTCAGTGCTCGCTTGCCGTCGGCGGAAAGCGTCGCGGCGTTCACGCCCGACGTGTGGCCTGCCAGCGTGATCAACTCGCGACCGCTCGTGGCGTCCCAGATTTTGGCCTGATTGTCGGCCGCGGAGGTGATGATGCGCGTGCCGTCGGCGCTGTATTCGGCCCACAGCACGCCCCACGTGTGTCCCGTCAGTTGGCGGAGTTCGCGCCCCGTCGAAGTGTCCCAAATACGACAGGTCTTGTCGGCCGAGGCGGTGACGACCGTCTTGCCGTCTGGCGCAAACGCCGCGCGTGTGACGCGATCGGTGTGGCCGGTAAAGGAACGAATGGCCTTGCCAGTGGTCGCATCCCACAGCCAGGCGGTCTTGTCGTCGCTAGCCGTCAGCACCCAACGATCGCGGCGGTCGAACACGGCGCTATTGACGTAGCCGACGTGCTGGCCGGTGAGTTTCAATTCGGCAAGCCCGGTCGCCACATTCCAAATCTTGGCCGAGTTGTCCCAGCTTCCCGTGACGATCCGCTTGCCGTCGGTCGAGAAATGCGCGCTGGCCACCGCGCCATGTCGATGGAATGTTTCCTCCAACAGCCCGCTGGCGGCGTTCCACAGCCGGGCCTCACTACCGCCGACTGTAGCCAGTTTTTTGCCGTCGGGCGAAATGGCCGCCGCCCAAGCCGAGCCCCCCGATTCGGCCAGATTCAACAAGGGACGACCCGACTGTTTGCCAGCCGCCGCAAAGATCTCGCGCTGGGCCTCGTTGTCCCAGAGATGGACCGCTCGATCCGCGGCGCTTACCGCCAACACGCGCCGACCATCGGGCGAAGCGGTCACAAAGCTGATCGCGCCACCGGCAAAGCTGAGCGTGTCGACCTCCTTCGCCGTTTCGACATCCCAGCGGCGCACCAGATTGTCTTCGCAGGCCGACAGAACTTTGCCTCCTGGCAACATGGCCAGCGACGTAACGGCCTTGGGATGCTTGAGCACGAGCGCGGTCAGTTCTTGTCCCGCCGCGACATCCCATTGGCCAATCGTGTTGTCCAGGCTCGCCGTCAGTAGCCGGCTCCCCTCGGGCGAGAAGGCCGCCGCGGTAATCTTGCGTGAATGACGCAGCAGGGACCAGGCTAGTTCACCCGAGTCGGCGCGCCAGACATTGCAGCGACCGCTCGACTCGCCCGTGAACAGCCAGCGACCGTCGCGCGACAGGGCTACGGCCGTGATCTCGGTGCGATGCGCTGGCAGCTTGCGCACCAGCGCGCCGTTGGCCGCATCCCATAGCTTGGCGGTCTTATCGGAACCGCCGGTGAGAATCGTTCGCGCGTCGAACGACAGCGCCGCCGCGGCGCTGCGGCCCGTGTCGTTCAGTCGCAACAGTTGCGTACCCGAAGCGGTGTCCCAAACCAAGGTCGTGCCATCGACCGCGGCGGTAAGCAACTTCTTGCCGTCGGGGAAGAACAGTACCGTCGAGGCCAGGAACGTGTGCCCTTCTTCAAAGGTCTTGTCTTCTTCGCCCGTCCGAGCGTTCCAAATCTTGGCGGTTCGATCGCGGCTGGCGGTGACGACTTGCTGGCCATCGGGCGAGAAACTGGCACAGAGGACCGCGTCGGCATGCCCACGCAACACACGTTGCCCGATGACGCGGACCTCTTCGTACTTGTCGACGTCCCAGAGCTTGACTTGCCCATCGTGGCCGCCGGAAAGAACATATTTGCCATCGGGCGAAAAACAGCAACTGCGAACCTGGCCGGCGTGGCCACGCAGCGATTTTAGCAGCTTGCCGGCCGCGACGTCCCAAATATTGATGGCGTTGTCCAAGCCGCCGGTGGCCAGCCGTCGGCCGTCGGGCGAGAAAGAAAGGGCGTGAACTGCGGCCGTGTGCGCCTTCAACTCGGTGATGGAGAGCGCGGCCTGTTTGGCCGAGAGGACCGCGCTGAGGCGGAACGGCTGCACATCGCCCGCTTTCCAGAGCAGAGCGCGCTTGTCGTAACCGCCAGTGGCAACGCGCACGCCGTCGGACGAAACGGCAACCGCGTACACCGCCCCCGCGTGGTTGCGAACGGTTCGTGGCGGCCGGCGCGCCGATGTGCTGCCGGCTTGAATCCCGATCTCGTCGGCAATCGACCAGACAATGGCCGTGCCGTCCTGGCTGGCGGTGATGATTTCCGCCTCGTTGTGCGAAAAGGCGGCTGACCAAACCCACCAGCTATGGCCGCCCAGCGTGCAGATCAATTGGCCGCTGGCCGTGTCCCAAAGTCTGGCGGTGCCATCGTACGAGGTTGACAGCAACCGTTCGCCGCGGCGAGAGAAGACGAGCGACAAGACCGAGTCGGTGTGTCCCTCGAAGGTTCTGATCAATTTGCCGGTATCGGCCGCCCACAGCTTGATGTAGCCCCGCTTGTCGTTTCCTCCCGCCGCCAGGCTCTTGCCATCGGGCGAAAAGGCGACCCCGTGGACGTACATCCCCCCATAGGGAATCACCCGCTGGGATGTCCCCGCGGGAAGGTTCCACACGCGCACCTGGCCGTCCCAGCCGGCGCTGGCGCAGCGACCGCCGGCGGCGTCGAACGCCACGGAACTGACCGGTGCCGCCGCGTCGAGCGACAGCATGCTTTGCGAACAGAGATAGCGCAGGCGACCCCATTCCCAGTGCCGGAGTGCCGGCGGGCATTCATCGAGCAACGAGGTGGCCCCCTCGAAAGCGTTCTCGTCGATCTTGGCCGAGGCCAGTCCGATGCGCGCCAGATAGGCCTGGTAGATCTCCGCTTCTTTCGCTTGCTCCGCGCGATCGCGCTCGGCACGGGCCTGTTCTTCGGCGGCCAGCGCGCGGTCACGCTGAATGCGGGCTTTCTCCTCGGCCGATAGCGCCTTGTCGCGCTCGGTCTTGGCTTGCTCCTCGGCCAACCGGGCGCGGTCGCGCTGAATACGAATGCCAAAGAACGCCACGGTGACGACCAAGACGATCGCCGCCACTAGCCCCGCCGCCACGCGCTTGACGCTTTTCAAGCGGTGCTGGCGCGCGTCACGTTCGCTCCGCGCCGCCGCGATCTGTTGAGCCAACGCCGAGTGGGCGGGGTCGCTGTCCACCAGCAATCCCGCCGCCAGGTCGAAGTCGCCTTTGCCCAGCGCGCAGGTGGCGTATTTCAACCGGGCGATCGACAGACAATCTCGGGCGCGCGCGTTGCCATCCCAGAGCGACAAAGCCTCTTCGAGCCCGAACAAGGATCGCGCAAACTCCGGATACTCGCCCGATTGGTCGGCGTTGGCCAATTCTTCTTCGGCGCGAGTGGACAGAGCAATGCTTTCGGAATGCGCCAGGTAGCCACGGATCGCCGCTTGGAAATCGCGCACCGAGGCATGGCGGTCTTCCTGGTTCGTGGCCATGGCGTGCAGAGCGATGTCCACGAGCTCGCCGCTCTTGTCCGTCGGCTGGATTTCATTGCGAGCGACGGCAAACAAACACTGCGACACGTTGGTGCCGGTGTGCGGCGGTTTGCCCGTGACGATCTCGTAAAGAATGGCCCCGAGCAAATAGATGTCGCTGGCCATGGTGATCCGTTCGATCGGTCCCAAGGCCATTTCCGGCGCCATGTAGGACGGCGTGCCCCCCATGCTGTGCGATTGCGTGATGCTCGCCGATTTCCGGAACGACGCCGATGAATACGCCAGGCCCCAGTCCATGACCAACACTTCGCCGAATTCGCCCAGCATCACGTTCTCGGGCTTGAGATCACGATGGATCACCCCGCGCGAGTGGGCAAAGGCGACGGCGTCGGCCACCTTGAGCAGAATATCGATGTTCTCAGTGACGGTCTTCTTGCGAATCGTCTTCAGCCAAGGCGTCCCTTCGACCCGCTTCATGGCGTAAAACAGCGCGCCGGCGTCGTTGGTCCCCAGATCGTACATCGGCACGATGTTGGGATGGTCGAGGTCCCCGGTCACCACCGCTTCCGAAAGGAACTTCTGCCGCTGTTCCTGATTGCGCGCCATGTGGGGCTTGAGCATCTTCAGCGCCACGGTGCGGTCGACCGACGCCTGGCGGGCGGAATAGACCACCCCCATGCCCCCTTCACCCAGCACCTCCAGCAGTTCGTATTCGGCCGCCACCAGCGAGTTGGATTTCAGGTCGCGCATGCTGCGCGGCTTGATGACCAAACTTTCGGTCGGCTTGCCTTTGGCCGAGTCGTCGACTTTGAGCGATACGTGGGGAGCTTGCGGGGTCGAGAGCTTGTCTCCCCAGACGTTCGATAACCGCGCCTCGAAGTTGAAGGACTCGTCATTGCCGCCCCCCGCGCGCAAGTCGCGGGCAAAGTCAGAGGACAATTGATCCGAATCGCAGGTCGCGTCGAGATTGATCCCCGTGAAGCTGCCGACGCCGCCGGTATCGTGACCGACAGGCTTGTCGGGCAGCGGCGTCGAGTCGGTGGTTTGCATCACGCGCGGATCGGAACCGCCGAGAAAGTCCCCCTTGGAAATCTCGTTCGAGTCGCAAGTCGCGTCGAGATTGATCCCGGTGAAACTTCCCGAGCCGCCGCCATCCGGGCCGGCAGGGATCCCCGACAGGGGCGTGGAATCCGTGGTCTTCATCAGCCGTGGATCGGAGTCGGTCAGAAAATCGCCGGCCTTCTCGATCTCGCTCGAATCACAGGTCGCGTCAAGATTGATTCCCGTGAAACTCCCCGAGCCGCCGGCATCTGGAGTGGCAGGTGTTCCAGACAGGGGCGTGGAGTCCGTCGTCTTCATCAGCCGCGGATCGGGCGCGCCGCCGTCAGCGTCATGGGACGCTTTCGGCTCAGCGGCGCGGGCGTTTGGGTCGGACAGGGCGGCGGAGTCAAACTCGACGGTAGCCGCGGGCGAACGATGATCGGTATCGGTCAGGCGGGGCGGCAACGACTTGCCACACACGGCGCAGCGCCGAGCCGACTGGTCGGCTTCAGGCACTTCTGCTTTGCAATGAGGGCAAGTCGGCATGATCGATCAGTCTGCTGAGGTTACTTGGGTTTGCGACGACCACGATTTCGAGCGCGCCAGGGGGAGTAAGCCTTGAATCGCTCCATCGCCTTGTCGACTCGCTGTTCCCAACCAGGGGCGCCGGCAAAGATGGCGGCCCCGCCCGACAACATCAATGCCGCCGCGGTTGACGAGGCGGACATGCTGCCAACGGCAAGGCCTTCGATATCTTCGGCGGGGGCTGAACCGCCGTGTAGCGCCGCCGACTGCTCGACCAGCGCTGGGCCAACGGCCCCGGGTTCGCCTTCAACAGCCAGGGCGAGGCGCGAATCGTCCCGCGCGGCCGGCTGTCTTTCCGGCGACCACTGGGCGCTGGGCGGACGGTCGCGGATGCCTTCCAATTGATCGGACGATTCGCCGGCTCGGCCGCCACGGACCTTGATTTCCATCACCTTTCGCATCGACTGCGAGTCGCCTTCAAACAGGTAAACCTCGTAGTGCCCGTCGGGCAACTCCTTGAAGAGCAGGTTCAAGTCATCGAGCACCTTCTCACCCAATTGGACGTTCTCGCCTTCCTCGCCATTGGGGAGCACCAGCTTTAAGATGACGATTCGTTCAGTTACCTGGTTCGTCTCAACCACCGTGACCGCCAATTGCAGCACACGCGTCTCGGCAATCGGCGGGACGATTGCATCTTGCACCGTCACAAGCCGAATCGCGACGGGAAACGTGAGATGAGCAATTTGAGGGGTCGTGTCGATGCGCACGGGCTTCAGCCCTTCGCCGGGAACCGTGACCGTGACCGAATCCTGGCTCAACACGTGATTGATGAAATTGATCCGATTGTCGCCTTGCAGCGTGACATTGATGACGATTGGCGAGGCGGAGTTCGACGTGTTCGGATTGGCGGTGTAGATGTGGTTGGCGGTGAACGTGCCGGGGTTCAACAGGTTAAACACATCCAGCGTTCCATCCGACCAATTGACGACGGCCGTGAAGTTCGACTCGCCCGCGCGCCCATAGTCGAACGTCACGCTCGATTCGCCCAGCGACGTGACTTCCGGTCCCGATAGATTACTTAATTGCGGAGGAACGTCCTCGATGGCGCCCGTCGCACTACGCACGCGCACGTTCGACCCGAAGACCACCTGGTCCCCTGCCGAACCGGTGATCGTGCCTGTGCCCACCACCGAGACGTCATCGGCAGCGCCGCTGTCGAAAAGGTACAGGTCGCGAGCCGCGGTCATCGAGATGCTGCCGTTTCCGCCCGTCGCCGCCAACTGCGCCGCAACGATCAAATCGTCGGCATTCGTGGTGAGCGCGATCCCTCCGCCACCCGACTCCAGGATGCTTTGCACCACGTCAAGGTCGCCGTCGTTGCTGACGATGATCCCGCCGCTCGAGGCATTCGTGATCCCCGCTACACCGTCCACCGTGCCGACGGTCAGGTCAGTGCCGTGATTCGCGAGCTGAATCGCGCCAGAGGTGGAGTTGCTGGCGGCTATTTGCTGCACATTGGTGTCGAGTGCGTCGCTGTCGCCGATGCCCGTCGCGGCACGCAGCGCCAATTGCGTGGCGATCACCTTGGAGTTGCTTCCGCCGCCGTCCACGATGCCACCGTTGTCGGACGTAAGATCGACAACCGAGTTGGCGGCTGTCGCGTCAATCGGCTGATCGAGCGTCAACGCATTCGTCGCGCGCAGCGTGACATTGCCCGCCGAGGTGACGCCAGCCGTGTTCACGGTGCCGACGGCCAGCGCGTTGGCATCGCGATAATTGACGGGCCCCGTCACGTTGGCGGCCAGATTGGTAACATCGTTCGCGGCATCGGTCAGCGTGAAGTTACCAGTGCCAAGCAGTTCCAAGCCGGTGGCACGGATATTGTCCCCCGCCCCCTGAGTGACGGCGCCCGCGGAGTTCAACGTCAGGTTGGCGGCGTCCAGGTTGATGGGGTCGCCAATCGTCAGCGGCCCC
Organism: Planctomycetota bacterium; assembly: GCA_018242585.1. Classification (NCBI taxonomy): domain Bacteria; kingdom Pseudomonadati; phylum Planctomycetota; species Planctomycetota bacterium. The sequence goes on along the minus strand of JAFEBQ010000029.1, from coordinate 40,401 downwards.
CCCGTCACCAACGACACGTTGCCGGCATTGGTTTGCACGCCCGTCACACCGTCGACCGCGCCGATCGCCAGGTCGTTGCTGTCCTTGAACCCTAGCGAGCTACCGCTCCCAGAAAGCTGCGCCGCCAACGTGTCGACGTCGTTGCTTTGCGTCAGGGTGACGCTATTCGCCGCTTCGATGGCCAGATTGGTTTCTTGAATCGTGCCCGTGCCGCTGATGCCTCGGCTGGTGATCAGGTGCAGCACGCTCGTCCCCGCCGGCGCGATCGGCGCGCTGATCGTGATATCCCCCGCAGTCGAACCGCCGATGCGGAGCGTGCCGGTGAAGATGCGATTGAGTTCGGCGCTCGTAATGCCCAGCTTCCCTGACGTGTTGCTCCCCAAATCAATCGGCTGCAAGCTCGACTCGTTGCGCACGGTGACAATGCCCACCGGCGTGGTGTTCAACGAGCCGTTGGTGGTATCGAGCTGCATGTCATCGGCGTTAATCGTGATAGCGCCGCCGGCGGTATTGACGGCGGCGTTCACGGCCAGGTCGCCAGCCGAAACATTCAAGGCCGTGCCCGAGACCGCGGCAAGCGTCGTTGCGCCCCCCAAGGTTGCCGTCGTGCCGGCGCTGACCGTGAGCGTTTGCAGCCGCTGGCTGTTGTCGCCCACCGCTCCGGAAAACGTGGCCAGCCCCGTCGCGTTCACGGTGGCGCTATCCAGCGCGTCGGTCGTGCCGCGTAGCGTGCCGGCAAAGCTAATATCAGCTCCGGCGAACGTCGTGGCGTGGCCGGCCGCCGCCAGCGTCACCGGGTCCGTGTACGTCTGATTGCCGGTGGTGGTGACCGAGCCGCCATTGATGGCCGTCGTTCCGCCGTTGTTTACCGTCAGACTGGCCAGCCGCTGAGTGTTATCACCGACCGCGCCCGAGAACGTGGTCAGCCCCGAACCGCTGACCGCGAGGTTCTCCTCGCCATCCGTCGTGCCGCGAACGGTCGAGGCGAACGAAACATTCACGCCCATCAACAGCGTGCTATTCGCGGCGGCGTTCAGCGTGACGGCGTCGTTGTAAGTCTGGTCGCCACTGGTGGCCACGCTGCCGCCATTCAGCGCGGTCGTGCCACCGGCGTTGGAAAACACGCTGGCGGCGTGGACACTAGCGCCGTAGGTCGTCGTGCCCGTGCTGTTGACGATAATCGCGCCGATCGCGCCGTTCAGGCCAGCGCCAATCGCGTTACTGACCGTGACATTGCCGCTGCCGGCATTGATCGTCAAATCGCGCGCCGTGGCGGTCGCGTTGTCCACCGTGCTGTTCAGCGCCACGGCGCTGTCGGTCGTATTCAATGTGACATTCGTGCCCAGCGTCACGGCGCCGCCGTACGTCTGCGTGCTGGCGGTGGTGATGGTGCTGGTGTTGATCGCCGCGGCAACCGACACCGAAAGCGTCGTCAGGCCGGTCACCGTGTCGGCCGCCGCGTCGCCGAACACGGCATTGCCAACGATGGCCAGACTGTGGCTCGCTCCCAGTATCTTGTCGAGGAACGTCGCGTACGAAGCGGTCAGCGTGGCGTCGCTGCCCAGCGTCGTCTGGCCGGTGTAGGTCTGAGTGCCGGTGCTGGTGACGTTGGTGGTATTGATTGTCGTCGCGCCCGACACTGCCAGCGTCGACAACCCGGTGACCGTATCGGCCGCCTCGTCACCAAACACGGCATCGCCGGTGACCGTCAGACTCTTGCCGCCTCCGATGACCTGACCCAGGAACTTGGCGGCGGTCGCCGTATCGACGACGTTGCCCGTCAGCGTGACAGGCCCTTGGAACGTGATCGTATGCCCCGCGGCGGTCACATCGCCGGCCGTCGAGACCGAACCGCCGGCTTGCAGCACGTCGCCGCCGGCAGTGATGTCCGCGGCCGCCGCGATGTCCATGTGCGTACCGACGTTCAACGTCACCGCGCCGACGGTGCCGGCCGTGGTGACAATGGATTGATTGAGCGTAATCTGCTCGGCCGTGATCGACAGATTACCCGTTGATTTGGTCGAGCCAAGCGCCAAGGCCGCGTTGACCGTCACCGCGTCGGTTCCCGCGCCGCCGTCGATGGTCATCGCCGCCTTGAAGGCGGGACTAATCGAAGCGATGGTGATGTTGTCGTTGCCCCCGTCGGCGTTGAGGGTGAAGGACCGGGTCGGATTCGTCACCGGCGCGGGCAGATTCGAATCGACAATCGAGATCGTGTCGGCCCCCTGCCCCGCGTTCACCGTCAACACGCCCAAACCGGCGTACGTCAGGTTGCCGCCGCCAAAGAAATTCTCGGCGCGCGCGAACGGCATCAGCTTCAGCGTGCCGGTCCCCGACGGCGGCTGCGTCAGCCAGCCCAGCGTGGTCAACCCCGTATCGAAGCCGCTGCCGGGTACGTCGGCGTCGATCAATCGAATATGGTATTGCAGGTAATCGCCGGCGCTGGGATTGAACGTATGTCCGGCGTCAACGATGGCGGCCAGCGGAATCGAGAATTCGTACAGCGAGTTGCTCGCGCCATTGGGGCTCAGGAACGAGCCGGTCACATTGTTGGCCGGCGAGACGACCGCCGAATCGAGCTGCACGACCGGCGTCGCGCCGTTGTTCAAATAGATGTCGATCATCACGCGGCTGAAGGGGCCGTTGGCTGTCCCCGGCCCCGCGGCATAGGACTGAATCAGCCCGTACAGGTTGGTATCGTCCCAGGCAAAGCGGCCGATCGCGCCGTCCAGGTCATAGCCACCCGCGTTGGCGGCCCCGTTCTGGTACATGGTGCTTACGTCGCTGGCGCGGAGGGCCGAGCCAAAGACCGCGATATCGGCAAGCTGGCCATTGAAATACTGTGCCGAGGTCTTGCCGTCGCGGCCAAAGACCCAATCTCCCGTCTTGCCCGCCGCTTGTGACCAGTTCGTCGAGCTGGACGTGTTATTGAGCACCGTGCCGTCGGCCTGGCCGTTGATGTAGATCACGCTGGTGTGCGTGGTGTAGTTCCAGGTGACCGTGACCTGGGTCCACTGGTTGAACGGCAGCCGAGTGTTGCTGACGATGATGTCTTGATTGCCAGTGGTCGTCTTCTCCCACGGCGAGAAGACAAGCCGATCGTAGAAGTCGGCGTTGCCAAAGCTGGCGCCGGCGTTGTTCTGCCAAGAAATGCCCAGGCTCAACTGCTCGTTCGAGTCTTCGACCAGGTACGAGAAGCCGTTGGCCGAGTTGTCGACCGCGTGGGTCGCGGGATTGACCCACAGGGTGATCGACCCCTGGGTCTTGTCGAACTCCAATGAAGAGCTATCGCTCGCGCGCAGGTAGCTTTGCGCGCCGTCGAACACAACCGAGTTCAGCGTCTGGCCCGTGCCCGAAAGCGTCGGCCCGCCGCCGACGTTAAACGTGACCGGCGTGGGCGCGTTGCCAATCAGCAGCGCGACGGACGTGCCGCCGTTGCCAGCCACCGTGGTCGTGCCAACCGCGTTGTCAAAGTTCCAGTAGGCCACCAGGTGGCCAGTGCCAGTTCCCACCGGATCGAAATCGCCATGCGATGAAGCTTGCACCGTCCCCACGCTGGCCGAGAGCAACTGGCTTCTTTCACCAGCGCTGAGCACGGTGTTGAAGATGGCCAGATCGTCGAGCTTGCCCGCCAGATTGCGCCCCGCGACGGCCGGATCCTTGCCAATGGTGAACAAGCCGTTAATCGTGCTGATGACACTGTTCCAGCCGGCAATGTTCTGGTCGAAGCCGCTCAGGTAGCTTTGTTCGGCGCCATTCTTGTAGATGCGCATCGTCTTGCTGGTGAAGTCCCAGGTGTAGGTCATGTTGACCCACTGGCCGATGGCGCCGCGGTCGGGGCCGTTGTCGATGACAAAGTCGCCCCCCGACGTGTTGATCCGGCCGTAGAACTGACCGTTGCTGTTGGGGCGATACTGCAGCTCGAAAGCCGACGTGCCTGGCCCTTCCAAGAACTCGTTGCGGTTCGTGCCGTCGGTCATGAAGGTCCAAAAGCTGATCGTCCCGGTGTTGCCGAATTCCAGGCTGCTGTCGCTAGGCATCTGGAAGGTGGCGTAGCTGGAACCGCCGTCGAATGTCAGCGCGCCGCCAAACTTGCCCGACGACGGTTGAAATTGCGCCAAGCCCGACGTGTAGAGGGTGATCGACGTGCCGCCGTTGCCCGCCACGACCGTGGTGCCGGCCGGATTGTCCAGGTTCCAATACGCGATCAGGTTGCCGCCGTTGCTCACCGAATTGAGCGCGCCGCCAAACTGCGCTTGCGCGTCGCCGACCGAGCGGCTGACGCTGCCGCCGGCCCCTTCGATCTCTTGCAGTTCCGTCGAAGTCAGCGCCTTGTTGAACCAGGCGACGTCGTCCATCAGACCTTTGAAGTAGCGCGTCGAATCGGTCGGATCGCGCCCCATGTACATGTTGACGATGGTCGTATTGACGACGGTGGTCCAACTGGTGATCGTCGAATCGAACCCGACCAGGTACGGCGCCACCTCCGCGCCGTTGACGAAGATGTGCATCACGCCGCTGTTGGCGCTGGTTTGCTGCCAGGTGAACTGCAGGTTGGTCCACGCTCCTTGCAGGGATGCCGCGCCGGTATTCTGGATGGCGGTATCGAGGCTGTTGTTCGGCGAGGCGTAGAACTCGCCGCTGGTGTTCTGCCGGTACTGGAACTCCATCGCGCCGGGTGCGCGGAAGAACGTGTTGCGCCGCGTGGCGTCTTGCATCAGCGTCCAAAAGCTGAGCGTCCCCTGCGCGCCGACATTGAAGCTGGGATCCTGAAACCAGGCAAAGTCGCTGGTGCCATTGAACAACAACGCGCCGCCGAACTTGCCCGCGTTCGGCTCGAAGATCGGCCCCGGGGGCGTCGCCAGCAAGCCCGTGTTGCCGTTGCCGCTGGTATCGGCCGTGGTCGTGCCGGACCCTTCCGAGAAGGTATAGAGCAGCTCGGTCTGCTGGTTCGAGGCGGGACGCGCGCCGGTGTCGAACGCAATCGGCACGCTGTTCCACTCGATTGGCCCAATGCTCCCGTCGATCACGGGCGAGGCGGCCCCGGCATTGTCCACGGCAGCGCCGGCCGGAACGGGGGAACCGCCGATGGTCGTGTCGCTGATCGAGAAGGTGCGCCCCGTGCCGTCCCCCGAGTCATCCACCGTCAGCGTGTCGCCGTCCTGGCCTCCGCCGTTCACGTAGATCGGAAAGGTGACAAAGCTCACCGTGCCGCCCGACGAGAGCCCATTGCTCGAGATCAAAAACGTGTCGTTGCCACCCTGGCCGTTCAGCGTGGTGGTCGCCTGATACGCCGCGTCGGTCTGTTGTAAGGTGACCGAGTCATCTTGCGGGCCCGCGTTCAGCGTCAGCGTGCTGGTCGGATTTACGAACGCGGTCGAGGGGCTGTTGTTGCTGGTAATCAGCGATTGCCCCGAGACGCCCGTGTTTGCCCCCAGCACAATCGCGTTGGCCGTGGCGAGAAAATCAAAGATGCGGTTCGCGGCGAACAGCGTGTCGGTAATCGACTCGACGCCGGTGTAAACGGCGAGCGAGCCATCGACATTCACTTGCCCGTCCAGCGCGTCGGTATACGTGTGGTCCACCGAGACGACGCTGCCGTTTTGCAGCAGCAGACGATCGGTCCCCGAGCCAGCGTTGAACGTCACGTTGCCTGCGGGAATCGGATTGCCGCTGGTCGAGTCGAGCGTCAGCGTATCGTCGTGCGACGAGCCGGTGACCAGCAGGTTGCTGATCGAGCCGGCATTGCCACGAAAGACGAGCGAACCGTTGACGGTCAATTCCAAGCTCGCCCCGTTGCGCTGGGCGAAGAACGTATCGCTAGCACTCCCCGAAGGATTGGCCGTGGCATCCACGGCGACGTTGAACGAGGGAAGGCCGCTAAGGCTATCAACCCCGGTGAACAGATCAGCGCGACTACTCAATGACGACAGCGTGCCGGCCCCCTGGCCGGTAACCGTGTAGAGGGGACTGCTCAAGCCGGTCAGGTTCAACACCACGTTATCGCCAGGATTGGTGGCGATGTTCGGCGTGCCGGCGTTCACCGTGTAAGCGGTGGTCGCGCTCGGCTGCACTTGAATTGAATCGGCGCCGTTGCCCGTGTTCAGCGTAAGCGAGTCGATGCCACCGTAGGAGATCGGGATGAAGTTCGTCACGTTCACTGCCGTGGGCGCGAGCGAAACGGTGTCATCCGTCGAGGTCGTGGCCGCCACCGCGTGCAGCGCGCCGATATACAACGGATCCGGATCGAACGTGGTGCTCGCATAGCTGGTAAAGCTGGCCAACGTGCCAGGATTGGGCAGATAACTGCTCGTCACGCCATTGTCGTTCGGCAACACCACGCCCGAGCCGGTGGAGCTTTGCATCCGATCGGCCGAGGTCATGTTCACCAGCCGGATGGCGTCGATCACGCCCCCCGTGGCGATACCGAAATCGCTCAAATCAAACTGCGTGGCAAACGCTCCGCCGCCGCTGGTATAAGTGGCAAACGACGTGGAAGGCTTATAGACCCAGGAGCTCCAAGTGTTGGTGTTCGGGTCATGCACCTGGACCATGTACGCGTCGGGGGCGTTGGCGTTGCCCGATTCGTAGATGACAAAGTCATTGCCCGCGACGTTGGCCAGAGTGCGCCCCTGGTCCCAACTGACGACAAAGCCCCCTCGGTTGCTGGTGCCGTTGTTGGTGATGTCGGGCAGATTGACGGCCGTCGTGGTCGTGCCGCCGCGATTGAACAAACTGCCAATCGATAGCGCGGGGTTGTAGCCGGTCGTGGTGCTGGGAAAGCCCGAGATCGCGCCCGTGGTCACCGCGGGGCGAGTCTGGATGCTGACTCCCTGTCCGCCGGTCAGTGCGCCGGTGCCAAGTTCCGAGAACACGTTGGGCGTGGCCGACTGGTCGAATGTCACGCCGGCAAACGAGAAGGTCTGGCTGGCCGCGGACGTCGCCGCGTAGCCGGTGTTCACCACCAGCGCGTTGTGCTGTGCCGCCGCGCCGCCGAGCACTTGCAACTGGGGCGAGTTGCCGGCGAGCGCGAAGTTACGATTGACTTGCACCGTGTCGTTCGCAGCGCCCGAGACATCGACCGTGAGCGACTCGACATTCGACAGGGAAACCGTCGTGGTCCCGTCCGCGACGGTGGTGCCGCTGAGCGAAAGCGTCTGCCAGTCGGTCACGCCGAACAGCGTCACCTGATCCGAGTCGGTCGGTGTGCCGCCGTTCAAGCTGATCGTCGACGGGATGCCAGCGCCGCCGAGCGTGGCGTTGATCTGATCGGGCCCCGATCCGGTGTTGATTCCGAGCGCCGCGATCCCGCTGTAGGTGATCGTGGGAGTCAACCCGGCGGAGCTGCTGACCGCCACGGTCGTGTTATTCACCGTGACGACGTCAGCGTTGATGCCGCCAGCCGAAGCCAACGGATGCAGCGCCGCCACATAGAGTGGATCGGGATCGAGGGTGGCATTGCCATAATAGGCAAAGCTGGCCAGCGGGCCCGGGTCGGGCAGCACGCTGCTCGTGGCGCCGTTGTCGCCGACCAGCACCTGGCCGGAACCAACCAACACGCCGCTGCCCGAAACCTTCTCGACGCCGGTTCCCGCAATCCGATCGGCCGCCGTCAGATTGGCGTAGCGGATGCCGTCGATCGCCTGGCCGTTGCTCAAGCCAAACGTCGATAGATCGTACGCCACGGCGAAAGCGCCTTCCGTGCTCGAACCGACGTAAAAGTCTCGCGAGTTATCGGGCTGGTAATACCATTGCGTCCAATCACCGCCGGCAACGTGTACCTGGACCATCGCGCCGTCCGGCCCGCCGGGATTGGACGACGATTCATAGATCACAAAATCATCGCCCGCTTGATTGGTCAGCGTTCGCCCGGCGGACCACGACAACTGAATCCCCGCGCGCACTGTGGCCCCATTATTCCCCGAGGGCATATTGACGGCCAGCGTCCCCGATGTGAGCGAAGGATTCAGCAGTCGGCCGATGGACAGGGCGGAATTGAAGCCCGTGCTACTCAGCGGAAACGCCACACTACCGGTCGGAGGGTCAGGCGTGGCCGTGATCACGATCCCTTGTCCGCCGGTGGGCGTGCCCGACAAGGCGGCGGCCACGTCCGGGGTATCGCTTTGGTCGAAGTTGAATCCGGCAAAGTTGAACTGCGGCGACGTGAGCGCCGGGTCGGGCGTGCTGACGGTGAGCGAATTATTCCCCCCCGAGCCAACGACCGAGACGCCAAAGGTTCCCGACAGCGCGCCGACCTGCAGCGAGTTGTTGCCACCCCCCAGGTTAATCGTGACCGAACCTGTCGGGTTGGTGAACAACGTCGACTCGAACGTGCCGTTCAAACTGCTTAGTAGCGACTGACCGCCCCCCGCGTCTTGGAGAAGCGCCTGCACGTTGCCGTTGTTCAGATTGAAGACAATGTTGGTCGCCGTACCCGTGTTCGTCAGCGGCTCCAAGTTGCGATAGTTAATGGTCCGCGACGTCCCGTCGAAGTCGACCACCACGTCGCCGTCGTGAGCGTTGAGATAGTCGTAGGTCACCGAGGGCGCCCCCACGACCGTCAACGTATCCAACCCGCCGTCGGGCTGGCCGAGCCCGTCGTAGTCGAGTCCGCCCACCGGCACGGGATTGCCGCGCGTAAAGTCGACCGTCAGCGTGTCGCTGGCGCTCGAACCGGTGACTCTTAGGTGGCTGACATCTTCCAGCGGCTGGCTGAAGAGGGTGTTGTCCCCTTGGACCACTTCCAGCTTTCCGCTGTTCACCGTCACCGTGGCGTTGCCGCTGAACGAAACGGCGGCCGGCGCAAACACGTCGGTCAGGTTGATTTGCACCTGGGTGGTGGCCGTCGCGCCATTTTGATCGGCAACGCCAATTGTCAGGTCAAACTCAGGATGCGTTTCAAAGTCGAGCTGGCTGGCGTCGGTGACGGCAATTTCGCCGGACGACGGATTGATGAGAAAGGCGTTGCCCGGCGACGCATCGAGAATGCTATACGTCAGTTGCGGCGACGCCGCGTCCGAGTCGGTGGCCGCCACGGTCCCGACCACGGTTCCCGCAGCGCTGTTTTCGGCCACGGAAAACGCCTGGCCAGCCGGGACGTTGACGGACAGCACGCGGCGTTTTTCGAGCTGGCGAACGAACAGCGGAGGGTGCTGCTCCTGGTGGCGCTGAGCTTTACGCCGACGAGCCGCCTGACGGCAGTGGTTCGCCCACAGTCGGTCAATCCAGCCCCGGAGAAGCATTCAGGCCCTTCCCGACAGCCAAACCATCCCTGCTTAGCGCTGAAGTGTCGTGATGACAACGGTTTTACCGCGAGAAAATGGTGATCCTCGATTATCGCTACTCCCCCTATAGGCGTCAATCTTTGCTCCATCTAAACCGCTGAATTGGCGGCGTTCCGGTTGTGCCCAAGTGACCGGTTCTGCCAGCCAAACCGACGGTACCGCTTATTCCAAGGCCAACGAAAACATTGCTAATAGGCCGCCGAATAATCGATAGCCACCTTAGTCAACGGATGTAACGATTAGTCTGAATCGAGCCTGATCGGTATGGCCGCAACATCGACATCTCGCCTGCGACGCCTCCTCCTTAGTCTCGCGCTGGCGAGACTGCTCGGGGCGCCGATCGGCCTCTTGGCGCCGGCCTACACCGTCGCCGGCGCGGAACCGGCGGGTGACGCTTCCTCATCGATCAGGTTTCAAGTCTCCGAACCGCTCCCCGTCGAGCACAAGGCAACGCCGCCGCACGTGCTGCGCGTTCCCGACCGCGTGACGCCACCGGCGGCCAGCGCCGAGGTTCAACCACGCACGACGATCCGCATCGCCCAGGTGCCCGCGATAGCTCCGCCCCAATTGCCCGCGGCAGCGCAGCCCAAAACCGGACGCACCGAAAGTTCACTCCCCCTCAAGCCGAGTTGGGCGTTGATACCCAGCCAGGATTTGTCGATCGATATCCGGCCCACCGCGGGCGAGTTGCCCCCCAACGCCGCCGCCGCCATCCTCGGCCAGCCAGAATATGGCCGCTTGACTCGCGGCTGGAATAACACCGTGTTTACCTGGGAACCTCCCGGAGTTTGTCATCGGCCGGTCTACTTCGAACAGGTCAATGTCGAACGCTATGGCTACACGGCGGGAGTGCTGCAGCCGGGCATCTCGGCGGCGCATTTCTTCCTGACCATCCCCTTGTTGCCTTACAAGGTCGGAGCGCAGCCGCGGCGCGAGTGTGTGTACACGTTGGGCTACTACCGGCCTGGCAGCCGCGTCCCCTATCAGCGCGAGCGACTGCCCATCAGCGTCCGGGGCTTGTTGTTCGAAACCGCCACGGTCACGGGCATTGTCTTCTTTGTGCCGCCGTAATCGCCTGCGGCTACCGAATGAAGCGGAAGGTGCTGGTCAGGAATCGCCACAGCCGGCTGATGAGCGGCTGCTTGTCGACCGAGATCTTGGTCCAGCCCGTCGCGCCGAGTCGCGCACGATGGGGAGATTCGTCGAGCGACACGCGGGCCTGGTAATGTGTCTCCAAGGGGCGGTGCATGCCTTGGGAGTCAACGCGAGTCGGCAACTCACCTCCGGCGGCAAGCTCGCGCGGAGCGACGCGCAGCTCGACCTCGGCCAGCTCGCTGATCGTCCCTTCCAGAAACTCGCCCGGGAATTCGTCCAGGCGAAGCTTCACGCGCTGGCCAACTCGCATGAACTCGATCTGACTCTGTTCAATCGCCACCGTCGCCTGCAGGCGTTGTGGATCTCCGACCAGACAGAACAAATCGCCGGTCTTCAACCACATGCCGGTGTTTTGCTCGTCCAAGGGAGTGCCAGCGTGCGCCGGCAATTCTTCCCTCGGCAAGCCGCGCGCTGGCCCAGGCTGGGGCATGACCACGCCGGCGACGGGGGCCGAGAGCAGCAACCGCTGTTCGTCCAGCAGCCGCAAGCGCAGGCGCTCGTCAAGTTCTTCGAGCACTTTCTCGGCCACGGGAATGGCATCGGCCGCAGTTGGATCTTGGATCGCCTGACTGCGCAAGTGCGCCAGTCGCAACCGCTGGACACGGCATTCCCCTTCCAATTGGGCAACTTGCCGACGCAGCTCCAAGTTTTCGGTGCGGGCTAGGGCGTCGCCCGGCTTGACGATGGCCCCCTCCAAGACATGCTCGCTCACCTTGCCATCCACCAAGGCGTAAACGCGGCGCGCGTCTTTGGCTTCCATGACCGCCGGCCCTTCGACGGTGCGCGGCAGCGGCAGCAGCAAGATTCCCGCCAGCAACAGCGCTAAACCACCGCCACGCAGCATGGCCATCGGGCCGTTGACTTCGACGTTTCTCGTCGGATTGCTGGCAAAGCGCCAAGCACGCCACATCGGGACGCACAACATGATTCCAACGACAAACGAGCCAAGACTATCGACGATCACCGCCAGCCCATACGGATCGGCGGCCCTGCGCAGCAGCCACAATGCCGCCAGCACCACGAACCAACGATAGCCCGTCGCCAGGATGGCGTAGCCCATCAGCCAGCCGCGCCCACGCTCGGGCAAGGCCCGGTCGGCGACCAGTTCCACGCCTAGGAACCAGCGGGCCAGGTTTTGCCTGAGTACAGCGTGAGCCTGATCGGCAAGGTTTGGCAATTCAATCAGATCGGCGAGCACGTAGTAACCGTCGTACCGCATCAAGGGATTGCCGTTCAAGAACAGCGTTCCCACCGAGCAGACGACGACGAGATTCAGACACAGCGTATTCAGCAGGCCCGGCTCGCTCGACCACCACAGCAACGCGCAAATCGCGGCCAGCAGCACCTCAAGAAAAATGCCCGCAGCGCCGATCGCCGCGCGCGGCCACTTGCCGGGCAGCATCCAGGCGTCGGACACATCGCAATACAGGCACGGAGTAAAGACGAAGCACATCGCGCCCAATTCATGACACTCGCCGCCGAAATGTCGACAGACCAGGGCATGGGCCAGTTCATGGAGCACCTTGGAAACGATGACCGCCGCCGCCAGCCAGGGCAGGTTGCCAGGCGTCAGAAATGCATTCAAATCGCCAATGCGCGCGACAAACGAGTCAAATCGCAGGGCGGTGAGCAGCGCCGCCACGCCCACCAACAAGATCGACGCCACCGCGAAGCCGCGCGAGAACATCCAGCGGCACTTCGGATATAGCCAAGCGAGGAGCGGCTCGGGATCGAGCCCCCGGAAGCGAATCACCAACGGAGACGACAAACGCTGCAACCAATCTTGTCGGCGTCGCCGCTGATGGCTTTCGAGCAACACGTCCCCTTGCGCACTGGCCTGGCTGATGATCAGACCTTGCGCATGGAGCGAGCCGAGAAATGCTTGGAGCTGAGGAACCGTCAGGCGGCATGGAGCGTATTGCTCTTCAAAGCGCCGACAAATGTCGTCCAAGCTCGCCGACCCGTCGAGCCAATTGAGAATCTGATATTCTTCGTCGCGAAGCTGATAGTAACGCAGCGCTAACGGGTCTTTGACGGTCCAGTGCTTGCGCCGCGCAAATTCGAGCGGCCGCGTGACCAGATCAGGCCGCATCCGCAGTCCCAGCGGCCGGCTCGTTGCTCGTGGTGCGAAAGAACTGGCTGACATCAAAGCCTCTGCCGGGCGTTACCTTGCGACGGCGCGATGGTTGAACATTACGGCTTGCGCGACGCGCCAATGACGAGCGACGCCCTCATGCCAGGACGCAAAAGTTGATCGCGATTCTCGACCTCCGCCCACACGCGCACCTGACCGTTGACGGGATTGATCTCGGGACTGACGAAAACCAAGACGCCCGTGAACTCGGCACCCGCGCGACCGGGCAGATTGGCCACCAGCGTCACTGGCGCGCCCACCAGATGGTCGGTCAAATCGTTGGCCGCGAGAAATCCTTCGACCCGCAAGCGGTCAATACGGACCAGTCGCACCACCGTCATGCCTGGCTCGACCCATTCTCCCTGTCGTTTCTTGATTTCGACCACGACGCCTGCCGCCAAGGCTTTAATCTGACAGCGCTCGACGTTATGCCGAGCGGTTTCATATTCCACTTCCTTCTGCTTGACGGTCAGTTTCGCCAACGCTTGCTCGTGCGCCGCCTGTTGGCTTTCGAGCTCGGCTTTTTCCACCACCAACCGCAGCCGGTCCAACTCGGTCTGGGAAATGCTCTTGCTGTACTTCTCGACCGAATCTGTCGATCGTTTCAACTCGGCACGGGCCACTTCGGCCGACTTGGCCGCAAACAACGCCTTGACCTCGTTGTTGGCTTCGCGCCGGGCAATATCAAGTTCGGTTTGCACCCTTCGGGCCAGCAGCACGGCAAGCTGATCGTCAATGCGCGCGAGCGTGGCGCCGGCTTCGACGCATTGCCCCTCGCGGACGTCAATCTCCATCAGCACGCCGGCTTCCTTAGCCGCTACGTCCACTTGCTCGATCAGCGTCACCAGCGCCGCGTCCACGCGCAATTCGCCGGCCCACGCGGCCTCGTTGCCGCACATGAGAGCGGCGAGGAACAACTGACAGAGGTTCTTATTCAGCATCGATCTTTCCTCATGATCTGACCGGCAGCATCGCGCTGGGCCAGAACTCTTGTCCACACGGCGCCCAGCGGCCCTCAAAACAACAGCCAAGACTGCACGGCGTGGATCAGCTCGTGGAACCACACGTAGCCAAGCGCGCGGCGGCCACAATGGATCTTGGCGATCACTGTCGCCCCGGGACGGCGACACTCGGCGGACAGTTGTTCCCGGTCGATATCGGCGGTCACCAGCACGAAGGCTTCGTCCTTGTCGTCGGTGGCGGTCGACATGGCGATGTGAGCCACGTCGCCTTGGTACGTCGTGGCTGGGTCGGTGGCCACCACGAACTTGACCGCCAACGGAGTCGACTGTTGACCTTGCGCGGCAACCACCGGGCCGACGTCCCGGTCGGCAAGCCGTACTTCCAGCACCCACGGTCCCTCGGTACGCGCCACGGTCAGCAGCGTTTGACCGCGGGCCACGGGCCGAGCGCTCAACAATCGCTCCACGTCCCAGGTGACGACAATTCCGTCGAGCGGGGCGCGCACCTGCAGTTCCGCCTGCTGCTCGCGGAGAATCTTATGTTCGGCCTCCAGACTGCGGAGGCGTTCTTTAAGCTCTTCCTCCTCGGCCGTCATCTGATTGTCGCGATCACGTCCCTTTTCCACCGTGCCACCGACCAGCCGCGCGGCCTGAATGCCTTCGAGTCGCTTGCGCGCCGTCGAGATTTCTCCCAGCACGCGGCTGAACTCGACATCCAACTCCGGCTTGCGGAGCGTCACCAATGCCTGACCAGCGGCGACCTGGTCGCCGTGGCCGACATCGACGCGATCAACCACGCCATCCGCGGGCGCAAAGAGATCGCGGCGCTGACGTGGTTGAAGTGAGCCTCGCGCTTCCAACTCGAAGTCCGCCGGCACCACGGCCAGCACGACAGTAAGCGCCGCCACGGCCGCCAATCCCCAGGCCAGACGAGGCAGCCCCTTGGCCCTGCAGTACCAGGTCGCACGGCTGAGCGCTTCGAGCGCGCGCACGAACGGCACCGCCTCGTGCGCCAGCGCGTTCCGCAAGGCCAGCCCCCCGTGCTGACAAATCACCTCGATTCGCCGCGCGGTCGCCTCGTCGATCGAGCCGGCGCTGAACTGCTCGACGACCAAGGCGCCAATGGCCGCGGCGCGCCGGTCAGCTGACGCCGCATCTGCGGGGCCAGTCAGTGGTTGGATCAAGAGCGCTCGGGCGTGCGATTCGTCGACGTAGGACTGCAGCGGAGCCTCGATCTGCGGCGGGAGCGCCGTGGTGTCGCCGGCGTAACTCAAGGGTTCCCCTTGGGCGAGCGCCGCCCCCGCAAGTTGCTCCAGCGTACGCACGGCGTTAGCCCGCCGATCGAAGGTATCCAGGCCGCTGGTCGCGGCGAGGCGGCAACCTTTGTCGGCGGCGATCACGACGCTCAAGCGATCGACGCCGACCAGGTCTCGGCCTTCGTTGGCAAGCGTGTACGCAGTCGCTTGCGAGTCAAGGCTGCGATGAATCTTCTCGACGAACTGCTCGAACTTCGTGGCGATGGCCGCTCGGGCACGAAATTGTCGCCATTCGTGATGGCGATGAAAGTCGGCGGCCAACTCGGCCAAGAGCGTCAACAAGCGCAGATTGCCTTGCGACGCCGCGAGAGAAATCTGACTGCGCTGCAGTATTTCGAGGACGGCCGCGGCACGCCCCTCGACCATCACGGGACACAGCACGCGCAGCGCGTCGCAGGGCGCCACTCGCGAAGCTTCGGAAGCTGGCACAGGCGTCAGCAATCGAGGTTGGCCCCCCTTTGCCACCTCTTCGACAGCCACGAGATGAGCACGGCGAGCCTCGGAATCGGCGCCGGCCAGGGGCGTGTCCAAGTTGAGCTGCGCCACCAGGTCAGGCGTGCGCCCATCAGCTAGCAGCCAAACCGCTCCCCCCTGCGCGGCCAGGGCGGCCACCGAGCGTTGAATCAACTCGGCATAGAACGATGTCGGGGGGACATCCGTTTTTGATAACTTCGCCAGCTCGGCGATCAATTGATCGATTTCGTCCAACATCACGTCAGCTAGGGAATCCAGGCTCACCGGGTTGGCACTCATAAACGTCGATTATATCCACGCTTAGAGCGCTTTTCTCGCGTGGGATTTTGGACATGCGCGGGCTTTCCGCACGAGTTTAACGATTACATCGACATTAACGGATGTATTGCCCCCCCATCTGCCGATAGAGGGGGAGTATTACTAAATGTTTAGTTTCCCTTCGATCGCCGTGGGCCCTGGAAAGCCGTCTGACCGGCCGAAACATGGTGCGGTAACGGACCATCAATTCATGCCCCGAAACGACTCGGTTGCCGCCGTGTTGCTAGCAATCGCCTTGTCGGCGATCGGGGGTTGCCTTGCGCAAAAAAAGACGACGCCGTTCGCCGATGACACCGCCCATTATCAACGCGTGGCGACGGAAATCGACTATCCCAATGTCAGCACGCCCGCGCGCGTCGATCTGTTGGATACTCCCCGCCCGAACTCGCTGTCGAACCAACTGCCGCCTCGTTTTCGCGAACTCACTCTCAACGAGGCCGTTCAATCAGCGCTGGCCAACGCGCAGGTGATTCGTGATCTGGGCGGCACGCTGATTCGCTCGCCCGATACGGCCCAGACGGTCTATGGCGCCGCCGTGACCGAGACCGATCCGCGTTTCGGCGTGGACGCCGCGTTGGCCGCCTTTGACGCCCAGTATTCGACGACGTTGTTCTACGAAGACAATCATCGCGCGTTCAACAACTCGTTTTTTGGCGGCGGTACGCGGCTGCTCAAGCAAGAAGCGCTGGTCTATCAGAGCCAGATCGCCAAGACCATCGCGACGGGCGGCAAGGTCGCCTTTCGACACAACACCGATTACGACGCCAACAACGCGCCTGGCAACGAGTTCCCCAGCGCCTGGAATACGAACTTCGAGGCCGAAGTCCGCCAGCCGCTGGCGCAGGGTTCGGGAGTGCAATACAACCGGATCGCCGGCCCGACCGGCGTGCCTGGTATTTTCAACGGCGTGATGCTGGCTCGGTTGCGAACCGATGTCAGCCTGACCGAGTTCGAAGCCGCCACGCGCACGCTGCTTAGCGACGTGGAGAACGCCTATTGGGATCTCTACTTCGCCTATCGCGATTTGGACGCCAAGGTTCTGGCTCGCAACACGGCCTTGGAAACCTGGCGGCGCGTCAACTCGTTGAACGCGACCGGACGCGTGGGTGGCGAAGCGGAAAAGGAAGCGCACGCCCGCGAACAGTACTTTCGTTTCGAAGAGGAAGTGCAAAACGCCTTGGCTGGCATTGCGGTGGATGGCACGCGCACGAACAACGGCACCAGCGGCGGCACTTTCCGCGGTCAGGGTGGCTTGCAGACGACCGAACGAAGATTGCGGCTCCTGATTGGGCTGCCGATCAGCGACGGCGAAGTGCTCCGTCCGATCGACGAACCCAGGATGGCTGACGTCGTTTTCGACTGGACTGACGTGATGACCGAAGCCTTGGGACGTCGCGTCGAGTTGCGCCGGCAGCGCTGGTTGGTCAAACGCCGCGAGTTGGAACTTGCCGCCAGTCGCAACTTCCTCAGACCCCAGTTCGACATGGTGGGACGTTATCGCATGCGCGGCTTCGGACAAAACCTGATCGGCGGCTCGACGGCGGATTTCGACAATGCCTGGGGGAACCTGGCCACTGGCCAGTTTCAGGAATACCAGGCGGGCGCGGAGTTTTCGATGCCGCTGGGCTTCCGCAAGGGGCACGCCATGGTCCGCAACGCCGAGTTGAATCTGCGCCGCGAGATGGCCCTTTTGCGAGAATTGGAAAGACAAGTCGTCCACGATATCAGCGCCGCGATGGCCGAAAAGGATCGCGCCTACCTCGTGGTGCAAACCGTCTTCAACCGACGCCACGCCGCGCTGCAGCAACTGCGGGCGGCTCAAGTGGCCTTCGACGCCGACCAAGTGCCGCTCGATCTGGTGCTCGAATCGCAACGCATCGCGGCCGACGCCAGCTCGCGTTTCTATCGAGCCTTGATCGAATACACGCTGTCACTCAAGAATATGCAATTGGAAAAGGGATCGTTGCTGGATTACAACGGCGTGCAACTGTCCGAAGCGCCTTGGGCCGACAAAGCGTATCGCGACGCGGCACGTCGCGACTCGCTGCGAGCGCCGGTGGGTGCGCTCAGCTATATCCTCACCAAGCCGCCGGTCGTGACAGTTCCCAAGGGGCCTCTCGGGGCTGCCGCGCCTGCGCCAGAGCCATCCCAAACCGCCCCGCCGCCATTCGCCGCGCCTCAGCCTTCCGGCGAATTCGTGCCACCACCCTCGGGCCAATTGCCAGTCCCCGCCACTCAACCCTAAGCCGAGCGCCGCGCGAAGAGGGGTCGGGGCAAGGCGAAGCGCCGACGATCGGCTGGACGGGCGACCGGAAGGTCGTTATTCGTACCCGCCGACGGAAGCCGGTTCGTGACATTCCGTGCATGAAGCGGGTGCTGCAGGAACAGCAAAGCCACTCTCTGTGTTGTGATAGGTGACTCGCTCGATGAACCCGGTCATATTTTCAGGCATGGGCACATTCAAGGATGACGGCAATTCAGTGGCGGGCCTTCGACAGCTGCGTTTCTGCCTTCTTCGCCACAAACTCCGAGTCGTTGCCCTGGTGGAAGAAGATCATCCCGTGAAGTTCCTCGCCTTTGATGATGGCCCAACCACGCCCCTGGGCCGGGTCCATTTCGTCGTTACCGTCCCAGGTCCATTCAATCACTGGCTCCCCGTCCCTCGTTGTGAGGCGGCAATCCATCTGCCCGTGGACGTAGCCGAAATGGAACTCGCCCTGGTCCTTGTTCCCAAACTTGATGTAGCCCACTTCCTCTTCGTCAATGAAGTCTTGCTCCCAGGCGCTCATCGAGACAATCCGCCAGCGGCCTTTGAAGGGGTTCGGTTTAGGTTTGGCTTTCTCCATCGTGCTACCCCACGTCGTCCTCGTCCTGTGACGGCTGCGGTCGTTCGGGGATGTAAGGGATCAGTCCTTGGCGAAGCGCCTCTTCCTGAATCTCTCGTTTCAAGAACCGGGCATCCAAGATGAAACCATTCACTTGGATCATCCAGGCCATTGGGTTCTGGTCTATGCGGCTGCGAAGCGACCACTCCGGGTCCATCGGCCTGATCTTCAGCATTTTGCGGATCAGCATCGACTTGCCTTGCCGGTGCTTTCGCCGACGCCGAACGCCTTGTCGATGGCCGTCAGTTTCAGGTGGGGCTTCTGGCTACGGTCATCGAGGAAGTTGACACAGCCAATCGTCCGCACGATGCCGCAGGCCCAGGTGTTCGGCCTGCCGCTGACCAATGGGGACGGTCGTTTGCGGCCCAGCTTCTCGGTCAGGCGGCGACAGAGTTCGGCGTATTCTTCGTTCAGATGTTCACGGCAGAAGGCGTCCACCAGACCGCCGATTTCCTCGACGGCTTGTTGCTTGGCTTCGTCCGGGTCTGGCTTGCGTTGTGGCATGGCTACCTCATGTTCCTCCAATCCGGCAACCCCTTCTTCATTTCCTTCGTGGCCTTCTTCGAGTCGAACGCCTCGGGGTCAAAGGAACCGCCGATCCACTCCAACATGCCCTTGTGATCTTCGTACTTCGAATTGCGGATGACTTCGAGAAACTCGGCGTAGCCCCAAGGCCCGCCGCAATCTTCCGGTGGGCATGCTCGGGGCGCACTTCGTAATGGGCACGCTCGATGCGTTCATGGTCGCTGTCCTCCTGCTTATCTCGCCTTTACCGCACGGGCGTATTGCACTGGCAGGATCATGGCGGCTTTTTCATCGCCGAGCTTCAAGGCAGCGTGGTACGGCCAATATGGGTCACGCAGCATCTCCCTTGCCAGCGTCACGAGGTCGGTGTGTTGATCTCGCACTGCTTCTTCGGCCTGCTGTGGGTCGGTAATCATCCAGCCTACAGCGGTCGGTACGCCCGCCTCACGACGGATGCGGCTGGTTATCGGAATCATGAACCCCGGTCCCCATGGAACCTGGGAGATGTCCGGTGTGATGAACCCTTGGCTCACGTCCAGGAGGTCAAGCCCCGCGACTTTCAACCGGCGAACCAGTTCAATGGACTCCTCCACAGTCACTCCACCTTCGATCCAGTCCGTCACCGACAACCGGATCGTCAAAGGGAGGCGTTCCGGCCAAACCTTGCGGACGGCGGCGAACGTGTCCTGCAAGAAGCGAATGCGGTTGTCGAAACTGCCCCCATAGTTGTCAGTGCGATGGTTGGCGAGCGGCGAATAGAATTCGTGAGCGAGGTAGCCGTGGGCGAAGTGCAATTCCAGCCATTCAAACCCTGCCGCTAATGCCCGTTTTGCTGCGGCGACGAAGGCATTCTGGATGCGGCTAATATCCTCGACCGTCATCTCCCGTGGCACTTTCGGCAGGTTGCTGCCGAACGCCACAGCAGACGGAGCGATGGTTTCCCAACCGCCCATGTCCGAGCCGATGTGGTCATCGCCTTCCCACGGCTTGTTGGCGCTGGCCTTTCGTCCCGCATGAGCGATCTGGATTCCAGGAACAGCCCCGTGCTGCTTGAGGAACCCTGCGATCTTGGTGAAGGCCTGAACGTGATCGTCCAGGTAGATGCCGCTGTCCGCAGGGCTGATGCGACCTTCGGGCGTCACCGCCGTTGCTTCTACGATTACAAGGCCAGCACCGCCGACTGCACGGGAGCCGAGATGGACGAAGTGCCAGTCGTTCGGGAAACCGTTGTCCGAGGAATACTGGCACATCGGCGAGACGGCGATACGGTTCCGCAGCACGACATCCTTGATCCGAAACTCGCTGAATAGGCTCGCCATTTCGCACCTCCCTCTCAATCCAGCCCTGAATTCGCTGCGCGGAAATGATAGAATGTACTCATCAACAGGCCAAGTACGCAAAAAATGTTGGGTGCTTACATGCGAGTAAGTATGGCAAGCAACGAAGCCATGACAGACTACCACTGCCCGGTCGAGGCCACACTTGACGTGATCGGCGGAAAATGGAAGGTCATGATCCTGTTTCATCTGTCCCACGACGGCACACATCGCTTTGCCGAATTGCGGCGGAAGATTCCCGGCGTCAGCGACCGGATGCTGGACGAACAGCCACCTTCACGATTTCGAGATCAAAGGAAAACGCTACGGAGATCTTGAACTAATCGACGATGGCTTCGAGGATTTTGAGTGCGTCGATTCGACCTGGACGAAGCTCAGAGACATCCTTCCCAAAAAAGGGAAACGCCTCCGGTTCAAATACGAGTACGATTTCAGCGATGGCTGGGAACACAAAATTCTGTTCGAGGGTTGCCACCCATCCGCGTTGTTAACCAGCAGCACGATGTTGCAGTGAGTTTCTCGCGCGGACGACCGCTTGGCTGGGGTCGATGCCATCGCGTCGCTATAACACCGGCGCGGTTGCCCCGGGTGGAAAGACGAATTAGAATGGAGCGGCACACATCGCCCCGTTTCCGAGATTGCCCGATCGGCAAGGCGCTTCCAAAGTGAAGTTGTCTGCTCGACTCCTGTGTACCGGTCGTCGCCGTCAAGGATTCTGCCCCATGTCGCATTCCCCTCGCTCGGCTGTGGCGCGACGCTGTTCGCGCCGCGATGTGCTTCGTGCTGCTGCCCTCTCGGTAGCCGGCTTTGCGGCGCCCACGGTTCTGACTCGCCACGCCATCGGGCGGCAGGCGCCGTCCAATCGTATCACCTTGGGGGTCATCGGTTGTGGGCATCAAAGCACGCGCGTCATTCCGGCCTTTCTGGCGTGCAATGACGCCGAGATAGTCGCCGTCTGCGATGTCAACAAAGGTGGAACCGGCTACTACCACCCTGGGCAATTTCTTGGCCGCGACGCGGCGCGCCAGTGGGTCGATTTCCATCATGCCCAGAAGCATCAGACCAGCATCGTAAGCCGGTGCGCAGCGTATTCCGACTTTCGCGAGTTGATCGCGCGCGACGACATCGACGCGGTCGTCATCATCGTGCCGGACCATTGGCATGCTCTCATCGCCATTGCCGCGATGCGCGCGGGGAAAGATGTCTATTGCGAGAAGCCGCTCGCGCTGACCATCGAGCAGGGAAGAAAGATCGTGACAGTCGCCCGCCAGGAAGGCCGGGTTTTTCAGGTGGGGGCCCAATTCCGGTCCAGTCCCGCCGTCCGCCATGCTTGCGAGTTGGTGCGAAACGGTCGCCTTGGTGAGATTCGACGCGTTCGCACCTGGGTCGATGCCAACAGCTTCGAGGGTCCCGGCCCTGGCTGGCAACCGCAACCCATCCCCAACGGTTTCGACTATGAGATGTGGCTCGGACCTGCCCCCGAGGTCCCCTTCCACGCGGAGAGATGTTTCTTTCGGTGGCGATACATCCTCGATTACTCGAACGGGCAAACGACTAACTTCGGCGCCCACACAAATGACATTGCGCAATGGGCGCTCGGCTTCGACGGAACGACGCCCGTTGAATTCGAAGACGCGGGCTCGGAGTTTCTGCCGCCGGGGAGCCTGTTCACCACGGCTTCAAAGACGGCATTTCGGGCACGCTATGCCACCGGTCTGGAACTGCTCTGTGAAACTAGAAAGTCATCGGGAACGAAGTTCGAAGGAACTGAAGGGGCCTTGGAAATTACGCTCGGTGGGTCGCTCAAGACGTACCCCGAGAATTTGAAGGATTCCGTGATCGGCCCGAATGAAATCCACCTGCCGATGAGCAACCCGGAGCACCATGTTCACGTCCGAAACGACGTCGACACGGATCACGCGGCAAACTTCTTGGCCGCCGTGAAATCGCGTCGCGACCCGATCCAACCGGTCGAAACCGGGCATTCGACGGCCAGTCTTTGCATCTTGGGCAATGCGGCGCAGGTGCTGAAGCGGAAGTTCACTTGGGATCCAGCGCTAGAACGAAGCTCCGATTCCGAGGTTAATGCGTTTCTGTCGCGCCCGTTGCGCGCCCCTTGGACCCTCTAACTTCGAGCTTCGAACGATTATGTTGCACGAACTCGCCAAACCAATCTCGTCGCAGCGACAGTTGCCGAGTCCTCTCTCGGTCAGCCGGCTGCTGCTGTTCCTAAGCGTTCTCATCGGCATCGCTCGGCCGGCCGAAGACGTCGTCGCCGACGAAGTCGCCGCGGCTCCCAAACGGATCAATCGATTCATTGAATTGATGGAATCGAACAAGCCGGCCTTCGGCATTTTTTCGTCAAACGTCTCGCTCCGCGCCGGGGCTGCGATCTCCGGCAGCAAGCTCGACTTCGTCATCGTCGATATGGAGCATTCTCCGTACGATCCCACGAGGCTCGAAAGCTATCTCGCCGGCATGACCGCGAAGGCGGACGTCTTGAAATCCGGTCTACAAGTTCAAACCGTTCCGCTCATTCGCGTGCCGGCCGCCGGTCGCGAGCAACTTCAGTTCGTCATCAAGCAGGTGCTTGATCTTGGTCCGCTCGGCGTCGTCGTCCCTCATGTCGACACTGCCGAAGACGCACGCGCCATGGTGCAAGCTTGTCGTTTTCCGCAGCTTAAGACGGCGTCTGATTTTGAACCGCAGGGCAAGCGAGGCGTCGGCTACGGCTGGGCGGCGCGGCAATGGGGACTGTCGGGGGGCGAGTATGCCCAACGGGCAGACCTTTGGCCGTTGGACACGCACGGAGAACTGCTGCTGTGGGTGATGATCGAAAGCGAATCGGCCGTCAAGAATATTCGTGCCATTGCCGGCACGCCGGGTATTAGCGGATTGTTCATCGGGCCTTCCGATCTGGCATTCTCGCTGGGCGTGCCGTTGGGCGATCCGGCCGTTGAAGAGGCCATCGCTTCAATCGTCGCCGCCGCAAAGGAGGCCGATGTTCCGCTCGGCACACTGTGCGGCGGCGGCGAGGTCGAGAAACGTCTTGCTCAAGGCTTTCGTTTCCTCGCCGTCGGCAGCGACGGCGGCGTCTCGGCCAGCGTACAAGAGGCGGTAAAAAGGGGACGCTCGTTCAAACAAAAACCATGACATGCCTGATACATTGTCGCATTGTCTGATTCCACTCAAGTTGCACCGCTTTCGAGGTATGTCCGTGCGCCTTTTCACATCGCTTGCCGTCTCGGTCGCCTTACTCTTGGGTGCAAACCTCGCTTCGTTCGCCGCCGAACTCAATCCGATCCAAGTAGAAAACGCCCAGCCCGGCGCCGACGATTGGCAGCTCACGCGCGTGCGGCTCGACTCGCGCGACGGCACGCGATCGCCTTGGATCGAAGGCTACTGTTCGAAGCAAAGCGTCGCCGCCGGCGAGACGATCGACATCTTCGTCTCGACCAATCCACCGGTAAAGTTCAACATTGAAATCTTCCGCACCGGCTACTATGACGGCAAAGGGGCGAGGCTGATGAAGCAGATCGGCCCGCTCGAAGGAGCGGTGCAGCCGACGCCGCAGCCCGGCGAAAAGAATCTGCACGAGTGCCGTTGGCGAGCCTCGACGCAAATCACAATCCCCGCCGACTGGCTTAGCGGCGTCTATCTTGGTCGGCTCACGACGTTGCCTGCATTGCCCGACGAGCCGTATTGGCAAAGCTACGTGATCTTCATCGTGCGTGACGACCGCCCCGCCGACATTCTCTTTCAATGCTCCGACAACACTTGGCAGGCGTACAATAAGTGGCCGACGAATTTTTCGCTCTACACGCATCCCAAAGGCGGCCAAGGTCCGTGGGCCGACGTGAGCTTCGACCGCCCCTACGGCCGCCAATCGCAGTTCTCTGGCATCGTCAACGATCCGCTTTCGGTCGGCTCCGGCGAGTTTCTCTCGTTCGAGCAGCCGCTCAGCTATTTTCTGGAGCAGCATGGTTACGACGTCGCCTATTGCTCCAATAGCGACATGCTTACTCCCGAGCGCGGGCTTAAGTGCAAGGCGTTCATCAGCGTCGGCCACGATGAGTATTGGGACATTCGGCAGTTCCACAGCGTTGAGAAGCTGCGCGACGGCGGCGTGAATCTGCTGTTCCTTTCGGGCAACGCCGTCTGCTGGGTCACGCCGTTTCGCGCCGGATTCGACGGCAGGCCCAATCGCATCATCTTCCGCGGCGGACCGTACGGGGGCGATCAACCGTATGCCAATGATCGCAACCAGAAGAATGGTCCGTTTCCCGAGCGCGGCCCTGACGAAGGCTTGCTGATGGGCGCCCGCAACACGCGCCCGATCAACGGCGGCGGCGATTGGACGGTGACGAAGGCGGATCATTGGATATTTGACGGCACCGGGGTAAAGCCGGGCGACCGCATCCCCGGCCTCGTCGGCTGGGAATATCACGGCGGCCCGGCCGATTTGCCGGGCCTGGACATCGTCGCGTCGGGCAATGCGTGGGTCGGCGGCGTCACTCGCTCCACGTGGGCCGCGACGATCTATCCCGGCCCGAAAGACAACTTCGTCTTCAACGCGGCGACGATCTTCTGGTGTCAAGACCTAAGCATGCCGCCCGGCCACACCCTCCCCTGGTCGCACTGGAGCCGGCCGCACGGCCCGGATGCTCGCGTGCAAAGGATCACTCACAATTTACTGGAGCGCGCCAAGTGTCCGCGCGGAGGTTAGGACTTTAACCGAACAGCGCCGCGATTGGATTGCCGCCGTCGGTGATCGGCACCGGGCGGCCGGCTTGGTGCAGCTCTTTGCTCGGGTCGATGCCGAGCGCGGCGTGGACGGTGGCGTGGAAATCGGGAATCGAAACCGGATTTTCGACGATGTCGTGCCCAAGCTCGCTCGTGACGCCGTAAGCGCCGCAGTGCTTCAATCCGCCCCCGGCAAGCACCAGACTGAACGCTGTCCCTTGGTGTCCACGTCCGCCGCGGTTGTCGAACTCCGCGGGACGCCCAAATTCGGTTCCGACGGCGATGAGTGTCTTGTCGAGCAGGCGCTTGCTTTCCAGATCGCGAATGAGCGCCGACAGCGCGGTATCGAGTTCCTGAATCAGCAGGTGTTGATTCCGCTGGCCTTCGAAATGAGTGTCCCAGCCGGTGCCGTTAATGAAGTTGAGGTTGTGCGAGACCTCGATGAAACGAACGCCGGCTTGCGTGAGCCGGCGAGCGAGCAGACAACGTCGGCCGAACTCGCCGCCGTAGTCCCGAAGTATCGCGGTGGGCTCTTCGTCGAGCTTGAAATTGCGCATGAACTTTGGACCGGCCCAACGGCGCGCTTGTTTCTGAATCTCGGTGTAGTGAGCCAAGGCGGCGCCCCGCGTCTCGCTCGGCGACGACTCCGCCAGCCGAGCCCGACGGGCGACTTGCGCCGCCGAAAGACCGTCGGGCTGCGTGAAGCCGGCCGGGCCGCTTTCCGTGTCGACGAGATAAACCGGTGCATAGCGAGGACCGAGAAAGCCGGGTCCGCGACTGACGTTCGGATACCCGACGAGCATATACGCCGGCACGTCCTCCGAGGCTGCGCCGCGCTCGTGCGCGACGATCGACCCAACCGACGGATACGTCACCGTTCCGCTGATCATGCGGCCGGTGTGAACCATGTTGGTCGCAAATGCATGCTCGTCGACGATGCGATGGTTCACGGTGCGCACGGCCGTCAGGCGGTCGGCGACCTGGGCTGTCTGAGCCAGGTGCTCGGTGAACCGCACGCCGCGCACCGCCGTGTCGATCGAGGCATAGTCGGAGCCGGCGACTTTGGGCGCCGAGCGCGGGTTGCCGCGCCGCTTCGGGTCGAACGTGTCGATCTGCGCCATCCCGCCGCCGAGCCAAATGAAGATGCAATGCTCGGCCTTGCCGCGCATGGCATTCGGTCGATTCGAGGAAGCGAGCGACGGAGCGCCGAGCGCCGAGCCGGCGGCAACAGCGGCGCTATGAGCGAGGAACTGACGACGATTCATGGCAAGTCGATCTCGATTTGGGCAGAC
Organism: Planctomycetota bacterium; assembly: GCA_018242585.1. NCBI lineage: Bacteria > Pseudomonadati > Planctomycetota > Planctomycetota bacterium. The sequence continues at coordinate 13,976 of JAFEBQ010000029.1, read as the reverse complement.
AAGAAGTTTGTCAGCGGATGAACAACCATTCGGGCCGAGTAAGCGTATGCCAGATGAGATCTTCCAAGCGCTCGCGCCAGTCGGCCGCAAGCCGCTCCGTCGGCGCGTCGCCGCGGCGAGCCGCGGCTTCGAGTTGCCCGGCCAAGGCGTTCGCCGGACCGTCCAGATGGTTCGACCAGGTGACGAATTTCGGCCGCACGCGCTTGCCGGGCGCACGTTGCGGCAGCTCGACGCGGCGCTCGGCGAAGCCGGGGCCGAGCAATTCACGAGCCGCGGTACGCTCCGGATCGCTCGGCTCGCGCGTCAGCAAGCGCAAGTACAAAGAAGTGATGAACGCGTCGAGCGACTGGTCCTGAAGCGCCAACCGCGTGAGGCCGTGATCGTCGCTAAGTCGCACGCACCATCCGGCCATCGCGCCGTTGGCCAGCACCGCGGGTTGCAACACGTTCGGATCGCTTTCACGAAGCGTGACGGGCGATTGCCGCGCCCCACGCCAGCCGAACGTCTCCATGACGGTAATCACCGCCTGCACGCGCGGCAACGTCAGGCTCGGCCGGTCGCGCTCGTTCGAGGTCGAGGTCAGCATCCAGGCGCGGCGCGCTTTGCCGAGCGAGGGCATATTCGAGATGCCGTCGAGATCGAAGCAAAGCTCCTCGACCTCGAACGGCTTGCCCGTTGTCGCGAAGTATGAGTCGACGATTTGTTCCGCCGTCATCCGCCGCGGGGCGGGCGCCACGAAGAGCGGCTCGACCTGCTCAAGCTCCTGCGACGAGGCTCGCTGATAGGCGTGCGAACGCATGATGATGCGCGACACCGCCTTCAGGCTATAATCGGAGCGAACGAATTCGCGGCCCAGCCAACGCAACAGCGCGGGGTGCGTCGACTCGGACTTTTCCCAATCGCCCGGATTGCTCACCAAGCCTCGACCCATCAATCGCTGCCAAACACGGTTCGCAGTCACTTGGGCGAAACGCTCGTTCTGAGGCGCGGTAATCGAGGCGGCAAGAAGACCGCGCGTGTTTTTCGGATCGGCCGCCAACTCCGCGGCGATCGTGTCGTCGCAGAAACGCGCAAACGGCCAAGCCGGCTCGACGGTCGTATTCGGCTTGAGCGTCACTTGAATCAAAGCTTTGCGTCCGCCTTCGTGCAGCTTGTCGGTCGGCACGCTGCTGGTCGCGGGGACTTTGACCGGCCCTTTGTTGAGCAGGGCGGCCAACTCGAACAGATCTTTCTGCTTCGATTCGTGCAAGGGAGCGTCGTGGCACCGCGCGCACTTCATCTCGATGCCGAGGAAGGCCGAAGCGAGAATGGCCCCTTTCTCGGCGAGCGGGGCATCGTTCTGTCCGGCGACCGCAAAACCGGCCGGCCCGCCGACGTTCCGGCTGCCTCCCATGCTCACCAACTCGGTGACGAACGCATCCATCGGCACGTCATCGCGCAGCGCTTCGTAGATCCACCAGCGGAATGGACCGGTATTGTTCAGGCTGCCGGAGAGCAAGTTCGGGTTCTCGGCAAGCACGTCGAGCCAGTAACCCATCCAGTGGTCGGCCCAACGCTCGTCAGCGAGCAGCCGGTCGATCGCGTTGTCGCGGCGGTTCTTCGGTGCATCGGCCAAGAAAGCGGCGATCTCGTTCTCGCTCGGCGGCACGCCGACAGTGTCGAGCGTTGCGCGGCGCAGGAACGTCAGGTCGTCGGCCAACGGAGTCGGCTTCAAAGTCGTGACCTGAAACTCCGGCCAACTGGCCCCCTGCTCGATCCAAGCTTCGAGCAAGGTGATCTCTTGCAGAGTCAATCGATCGCCTGCGGGAGGCATCGCCAGATCCGCGTCGGCGCTGCGCACGCGATGGAGCAGGGCGCTCGCGTCGGGCTTGTGCGGCGCGACGGCCGATCCGTCGGATTCGCCCCCTTGGAGCGCGGAAGCGAGTTCGTTCAACCGCAACCCACCCTGCGCTTTGCCCCCTTGATGACAACTGTAGCAACGGGCTTCTAGCAGCGGTTTGATGTCGCGAAAGTAGTCGGGGCCTTGCCGACCGGCTTGGTCGTAAGCCGGCGCGACCTCCCCGATTCGCGCGCCGAGAAAGCGATCGACCTCGTTGAGCGCCGGCATGCCCTGCGGCAACGGAGGTACGGCCGTTTCGGGCGTCGCCGCGAGCCAAGCCTGTGCCGCCTTGCGACGCTTGGCCCAATAGTCGGCCTGCTCTTGGCGCTTGGCCAACCGGCTCTCCGTGTTGATGCGGTCGAGGTTCTGGCGGCGTTCCGCTTCGTAGACAGCCCAGCCGGCGTCGGTGTAAGGCACATGGCGGCCGGACGGAGAGAGCAACCGCCAACTGCTTTCACCCTCGCGCGACCACGCGACCACGGTTTCGCCAAGGCCGGGGCGGACGGTGCCGAAGACGGTTTCCATGACGACCAGGTGCGGCTTATCGCCCGCCGATTCAAACTCGCACCACGTTTCGCGATTGCCCGGCGGTGCGAAGCGGAATTCGGGCCCAAGATCGAGATAGTCGTCTTGCTCGGACGTCAGATGATGCCCGTTGAGGCTCGCCGGCATGAGCGGCGTATCGAGGAGCTGCTTGCCGTCGACGATCAATCGCGAGACGCCGCGCGCTCGTAGGAGCAGCCGATGTCGGCCTTTGGGCAGCGACACCAGCGCCGAAGCGCGCAGGAGCGTCGTCGCAGGCGGATCAGCGCGAACGCCGCCGGCCTGATAGACTTGCGGCAACGCGAAGAATCCAAAGGCGGCTTCGGTCGTCACTTCCGCGACGGGTGGCGGAGCGTCGGGCCATTCGCGACGGCCGGGGACGCCCGCGGTGCAGAGTTCCACTTGGACTCGCCCCGGCGCAACGTCGGCACGCTCGATCGGTGGCAGCGGCGGCCGAATGGCGTAGAGCGTTTCGATTTCGTCGGACTTGAGCACGCGGCGATGCAAGATCAGCGAGTCGAGTCGGCCGAGGAAACAATGCTTGTCGCCGCCGCCGATGCAGAGATCCCCCTCGCGCTCGACTGGTCCGCGTAGGGTCTTGTTCTCCCACTTGCCAGAGAAGAGTTGCATGCGGCCGTTGACGTAGAGCATGACGCTCGTCGGGTCGCCGAACGTGTAGGTCACCGCAATGTGATGCCAAGTCAGGCCGGCGAGGGAGATCGTGCCGCTCCACCATTGATGTCGCGTGGGGGCCGCCGACGGCTTTTCCGACTCGGCCGCGAAGCACAGTCCGACGCGCATCGAATCGGGTCCGAGCCGTTCGATCGTGAGGCCGTAGTTGAGGTTGTCATCGTTGCGACCGGCGCGCTCGGGGCTCCCCTTGGCGAGGAGAAATACCGGCTTCTTTTCCGGCATCGGGCCGGGCGCAAGCCAGAAGTCGAACGTCATGGAGTCGCCATGCCGAAACCGCGGTGCGTTCTCGTGGGCGACGGTCAGCGTATCGACCGGCGAGCCGAACTCCGCAGCCATGTTCCTTGCGTCGAACAATGGATGGACCGGCGATCGCGGCCCCGGCGCGCGACGCTGCCACTCGCCCAAAGAATCTCGGCCGTCGAAACGCCACGCCGCTGCGAGGGCGGGCTGACGCCCCTCGGCAAAGTCGCCCGGTTGCGAAACGTCGGCTCGCACGGGTAACGACAGAAACGCGGCGCAAAGCATTGCGGCGCAAGCCGAACGCCATCGAAGAAGCTGGAACATGCGGTGGGGCATTGGGCGTGGCGGGGATGAAGGGAGGGAAACAGGGGGAAGCGGCAACGGAGCAAAGAGCTCAACCTAAGTTATTCCATATCCGAGCGCGGAACCTTGTCGAAAAGCATGTTTTCGGGACCGTCTAAGACGGGCTTGGCGCCGGCGAATCGGGCACGCACGTCTGCTGACCCACTAAGCTTTTGCCGCCGTGGGAGGCGTCGAGACTGAAAACCGCTGCCCACGGCTAGATCGACTACAGCGTAGGATCCCAGACCTTAGGATTTGCGTGATCTCTCCTATGCGTCCACGGCACACAATCGCAGGAAACTTTTTGAATCGTTTGTCCAAGCTGGCTCGGTCGTTACGCGGGAAGGTCATTCCAGCGGCGTCAGTACGATGTTGCGGACGTAGAGTTCCGCGCCTTCGGTCTGGATCAAGATCTTTCCTTTTGTCAGGCTTAGCCCGGTCGCCTTGTTCACGACTTTGCCGTTCACCAGATAGGTGACCGTATCGGCTTTGGCAATACACTCCACCTTCGTCCATTCGCCCAGCGGGCTTTCCACGTCGTTCTTGCCGCGAATGCCGGCCACGTCTTTCCAATCGGGGTCGCGGCCGTACCAATTCAAGCGCCCGCTGTTTACCCATGTCGACGGCTCGGCCCCCGGCTTGTAGACGCGTTGTTTGCCCTGCATGGCCACTTCCGCGGTGACGGAAAGATCAATCGGATTGCCGGCGTCGTCTTTTTTCGTGGCGTTGACCACAAGCAGATCGCCGGTTCCTCCTTCGATGATTTGCAACTCGTAGCTCGTCATCCACGGTCCAGGTTCGTTAGGCCCGACGCAGTGGAGCAGCACGCCGCTGTCGCGCGATTTGTCTTTCCGTTTGCCGTAGGTCGGCCCGCCCCACTTGTACTCCAGCGTCAGGTGATAATTACCGTAGGCCTCTTTGGTGACCATGCCGCCGAAGTAACCGATGTCGTCCTTGCCTCCGGCAATTTTGACCATGCCGTCGACGACCGTGAAGATACCGGGATTTTCGTAGCCTGTCTCGACCGTGTAAGTGTACCAACCCGTCAGGTCGCGACCATTGAAGAGCGGGATCGCCTTGCGAGAAGCGGCGGGCTCTTGAGCCGATGCGGCATAGGGCGCGACGCAGACGAGGAAGATTGCAAATGACTTAAGCATGAAAACGGCTTCTCAATGGTGCGGTGGTTGTTGAAGCAAAAAACCGACGGCGCGACGTGCCTGTTTGGTCGCAGCCGTCCGTCGATTGTACTATAGTAAGCCGTCGTGGGCACCCCGCTGGGCGTCGGCGAATTCGCTTGCGTGACTTGGCGTCGATCCGGGTTAGGCTACCGTCCGCAACCGACAAAATGCCTTCTTCGCATTTTTGAAGCGAACCAGGATTATGATTAGAACCACCTTTCTTAGCCAAGTCGCCTTCGTTATTGCCGCATGGATGTCTCTCGGCACACTGCGTGCAGACGAAAAAACGCCGTTCCATTTCGCTCACCGTGGTGGAGCGTACGAGTTTGAAGAGAACACGCTCTTCGCATTCAAGAGCAGCTACGAAAAGGGTATTAGGGGGTATGAGCTTGATGTGCGCTTGACCAACGACGGCGAACTGGTGGTTCTGCATGATGATTCGCTGGATCGGACTCATCACGGCAAAGGGCCGGTCGAACACTTAAACGCAGACGAAGCCAGAAAGGTTCGTTCCAGGAAGCAGAACGAGCCGCTGCTCTTCCTGGACACACTGCTTGCTTACTTGAAGGACAAGCCCGGCATGTATGTGGAGTTCGAGATGAAGACCAGCAACAAGGAGCTTTATCCAGATTCCCGTATTACCAATTATGCCGCCAAGCTGCATCAAAAGGTCACGGCATTCGTCCCGCAAGGATCGACTTATATTTTCACCTCCTTCGACCAGCGCCCTCTGAAGGCAATCAAGCAGATAGACGCCAATGCTGACATCATGCTGATCAAAGGCGGCCCGCTGACCCCGGAACTGATGGAGGCGGCAAGAGCCATCGGCTCCAAAAGAATCGCGGCAAAAATGGAAGGCACAACGCGTCTGGCTGTGCTGGAAGCCCAAAAACAGGGGTTCATTGTGACCGGCTGGCCGGGCCACAATCTCAAAGATTACTTCCTTGGGCTCGGCCTGGGCGTGGACGCCATCTGCAGTGACGTCCCGGTACAAGTACAGGAATACATCGACCGCAAAAAGTAAGGCCGCTCTGATTGATCCCAGCGCACGCCCCACTTCGCTCTCCCTTAGAGTTGGTGGATTATCGCCCGGTGTATGTAACCCTTTTGCCCTCCCGGCTCCGCGTCTCCTTTGGCGGCCGATTTCACCCGCCTCCCTGACCACACACACCTATGGGCACTCGCCGCGACTTCATCAAAAAGGCCATGCTGCTCTCCGGAGCGATGGGCTGGAACGGTTCCACGTTCGAATCCATCGCCAGGGCGGCGGCCATCGATCCGGCGCCCGGCAGCACCTATGCGGACGCCGAGCATGTGGTGATTCTCATGCAGGAAAACCGCTCGTTCGATCACTGCTTCGGCACGCTCAAGGGCGTGCGCGGTTTCAACGATCCGCGCGCGATGCGGCTCGCGAACGGCTACCCGGTCTGGTTGCAGAGCAACGCCGCGGGCGAGACATATGCGCCCTTCCGCTTCGACATCCGTGGCACGAACATCACCTGGCTGGGCGACACGCCGCACTCGCGTTCCAGCCAAGTGGATGCGCATCATGACGGCAAATACGATCGCTGGATCGACGCGAAGAAAGTCCGACGCACAGGCGCCGAGCACATGCCGATGACGATGGGCTATTTCACACGCGAGGATGTGCCATTCAATTACGCGTTGGCCGACGCCTTCACGGTTTGTGACCAAAACTTTTGCTCTGCGATGACCAGCACCACGCCGAATCGGCTTTACCTTTGGTCCGGGACGATTCGCGGCGAGCAGAACGGCGACGCGAAGGCCTACATTCGCAACGACGTTCCCTATGGCGAGGCGCACTGGACGACCTTTCCGGAGCTGCTCGAGAGGCACGACGTCTCCTGGAAGGTATACCAAAACGAGCTCACCGCCGGCGGGGGATTCTCCGATGAAGAACGCCGCTGGCTCTCCAACTTTGGGGACAACCCGCTGGAGGAACTCTCGCAGTTCAACGTGCGCTTTTCCCCGCGCTATGTCGCGAGACTCAAATCGCAGACTGAGGAATTGCCCGGCGAGATCGCGAAATTGAAGGCGGTGCTCGCGAAACCGCTGCCGGAGGCTGGCGGAACGGCGGCAGCGAAGAAGGCATTCGACAAGGCGCAGCAGGCGCTGGAAAAGTCGAAGAGGGACATCGCCAAAAAGGAAGATGTGCTCCGCCAGGCACGAGAGGAGTTGAAGAAATGGAGCCGGGAAAACTTCGAACAGCTCAGCAACGAAGCGAGGAATCTTTACGAAAAAGCCTTCAGCACGAATCTGGGCGATCCCGACCAGCATCAGCTCGCGAGCCTGAGCTACGAGGCGAACGGCGAGAAACGCGAGTTAAAGATCCCCAAGGGCGACATCCTCCACCAGTTCCGCCAGGACGTGAACAGCGGCCGTCTTCCCGCCGTGTCGTGGCTCGTGGCTCCGGCAAACTTCAGCGACCATCCTTCGACGCCCTGGTATGGCAGTTGGTATGTCTCCGAGGTCATCGACATCCTGACGAAGAATCCCGAGGTCTGGAAGAAGACCATCTTCATCCTGAACTATGACGAGAACGACGGTTACTTCGACCACATCCCGCCGTTCACCGCGCCTGACCCGGCAAAGCCCGAAACCGGCAAATGCTCGCCCGGCATCGACACGGGCGTCGAATACATCCGCCGCGAGCGGGAGCTGGCGCACGGCGTCGCGGAGAACGAAGCGCGCGAAGGCCCGACGGGCCTCGGTTTCCGCGTGCCCATGATCATCGCGTCGCCGTGGAGCCGCGGCGGGCGAGTCTGCTCACAGGTATTCGATCACACGTCGGTGTTCCGCTTCGTGCAAAACTGGCTGGGTAAGAAAACCGGCAAGCAAATCGCGGAAAACACCATCAGCCTGTGGCGTAAAACGGTGTGTGGCGACCTCACATCCGCGTTTCGTCCGTTCGATGCGAGCGCAGACCAGAAGCTCGCCACGCTGGAGAAGACGCCGTTCATCAAGGGCATCCACGACGCCAAGTATCAGCCGTTGCCCAGCAATTACCGGATGTTGACGGCGGAGGAAATCGCGAAGACAGCGGACGATCCACGCACTTCGCCGCATCTGCCGCAACAAGAACACGGCGTGAAACCGTCAAGCGCACTGCCCTACCAGCTTTATGCCGATGCGCGCTTGAGTGACGATCGTAGGACGCTGGTCGTCGGGCTGGAAGCGCGCAATGAAGTTTTCGGCGCACGCTCCGCCGGATCTCCCTTCAACATTTTCACGCCCGCCAAATACGCCGCCACTAACGCTGATGGAAAGCAGGCCGCCTTCGAGCACGTGGGCAGCCGGTCCTACGCCGTCATCGCCGGTGACCGCCTTACCGACTCCTGGCCTGTGGCGTCCTTTGAAAATGGGCTCTATCACCTTTGCGTGAGCGGCCCCAACGGCTTCTACCGCGAGCACCGTGGCAGCGCGCACGATCCCGCGCTGGTCATCGAGTGCGATTACGAGCGGACGCCCGCCGATGCGAGCAAACTCACCGGAAAGATCCTGCTGCTAGTCAGATCTACCGACGCGCGGAAATCCTACGACGTGACTTTCAAGGACCAGGCTTATGGCGCCGAACCGATACGCCAGACCATCACCGCGGGAAGCGCGCCGACGAGAATCCTGATCGATCCGTGCCGCGGTCAGGGCTGGTATGACTTCAGCCTTCTCGTACAGGGGTTCGAGCAGTTTGAGAAACGTCACGCCGGCCGTGTCGAGACGGGCGCCGACGGAATCACCGACCCATACATGGGCCGGCTGGTTTGAAGAACAGAACTGAGCCGGCGGATATGACCACGGGCGATCGCCTGTTCCAGGAAACAAAACTGCTCCCGCTTTTCTTCATCGGGACTGACGCGCGTATTGAGTTGCATTGACTTAAGCTTGGGACAAAATCGGAGGTTGCCGTCGAGCGGGTGCTTGCCTCAGCCAAACAGTTCTTTGATCGGCGCCCCTTGGTCGGTGATCGGCACGGGGCGGTCGCCGTCGTGGAGGTTGGCGCGGTAATCGACACCGACGGCGGCGCAGATGGTCGCGAAAAAGTCGGGCACGCCGACCGGATGGGCGACGATCTTCTTGGCGAGATCATCCGTCTCGCCCCAGGCGCCGCGGTGTCGCAGGCCGCCTCCGGCCAGCACGCAGGTGAAGGCACTCCCCTGATGTCCGCGACCGCCACCACCGTCGAACTCGGGCGGACGGCCGAACTCGGTGGTAATCACGATCAGAGTCTTATCAAGCAGACGCCGCGCTTCGAGATCGGCGATCAGGGCGGCGACGGCGCTGTCGAGTTCCTTGATCAACTCGTGCTGTTTCAAAATGCCCTGGTTGTGCGTGTCCCAGCCGGTGCCGTTGAGGAAGTTCAGGTTGTGCGAGACCTCGACGAAGCGGACCCCCTGCTCGACGAGCCGGCGGCTGAGCAAACAGCGCTGCCCGAACTCGCCGCCGTAGCGCTGGCGGAGGTCACCGGGCTCCTGGTCGAGTTGGAATACGCGGCTGAAGGCCGGGCCACTGAACTTCAGGCTTTGTTCGATGGCGGCATCGTAGCTTTTTAGTTTCGAGTCTTCGGTCAGCGGGGCCGCGGCCTGCATGGCGGCGCGAAAACGGCCGCGACGCTCCTGGCGCTCCGTGCTGATATCGGGCGGACGGGAGAGACCTGCCGGGCCACGGCTGGTGTCGGTGAGGTAAAGATAGCCGGACTGCGCGCCGAGGAATCCTGGGCCGCGGGTGACGTTCGGGTAGCCGATCAGCACATAGGGCGGCGCGTCGCCGGAGGCGGAGCCGCGCTGGTGAGCAATGATGGAGCCGATCGAAGGATAGCTGATGGTGCCGCTGATGGGGCGGCCGGTGTGCATGCGGTTGGTGGCGGCGGCGTGCTCGTCGATGACGTCATGATGCACGGTGCGCACCGCCGTCACCCGTTCCATCAGCGGCGCGAGTTTGCCCAGATGCTCGCACAGACGGATGCCGGGAACGGCCGTGTCGATCGCGTCGTAGTAGGAGCCGGCCTTTTTCGCCGCGGGGTCGCCGCGCCGTTTGGGGTCGAAGGTGTCGGTCTGCGCCATGCCGCCGCCGAGCCAGATGGAGATGACGTGCTCGGCCTTTCCCTTGATGAGCGCCGGTTCCGGGGCGGCCATGAGCGGGCGAGAAAAGAGGGCCGCACCTGCCAGTGAGGCGGTGGATTGGAGGAAGTGTCTGCGGTGCATCGAGAAAAAGGGGTTCATAATAATCCGCGGGTTCAGGGAATCCACACGAATTCCCGGTCATTGATCACGCTCCAGACGAGGTCTTCGTAAACCTCCCGCCATGCGCCGCGCAGACGGGGATCGGCGGGCGGTCCTTGCCGGACGCGCTTTTCCACCTCGAGCTGGATGGAGTTGGCCTCGGGGCTGACGTGGTTCAGCCAAGTCACCTGCGGCAAAGGCTCAGCTACTCTGGGCGCTGCTTGTTCGTCCGCCGGAACGAGCCGCGTCTCGAATCCTTCGCGAAGAGCCGGCAGAAAGGCATCGCGTTCCGCAGGGCGCGGCTTGCGGCTCAGGAACCGCAGGAAAATCTCGTCAATGAGCGCGTCGGGGGACTTCGCCTTCACCGCGAGATCGGCCAACTCGCTGCGCCACGAGGCGCGTGACAGCGACTGCACCAGTGTGCCGTTGGCGAGGATGCCGGGTTGCAAAAGGTTCGGGTCCGTGGCGCGCTCGAAGATGGGCATCTGCCGCGAGCCGTTCCATCCAAAGGCTTCCAGCACGTCCACGGTCGTCTGCGCGTGAGGCAAGGCCAGGCTTGGGCGGTCGCGCTCGTTGTTCAGGCTGGCAAACATCCACGCGCGGCGCGGCACGCCGAGGGTTTGTCTCTTGTCCAGCGCATGACGGCCATCGTGGACAAAGGTGATTTCCTCGGAGTCAATCGGTTTTCCGGCGGCGGCGTGCAGCGAATCCACGATCTCTTCGGCAGTCAGGCGGCGGCGGCCCGGCGCGCTGAAAAACCGCTCGTTCGCCGGCAGCGCGGCAAGGTTTTCCACGGTCGGCTCGCGTTGATAGGCAGCGGAGGTGGTGATGAGCCGCATGAGATGCTTGGGATCGTAACCGTGCGCCGCGAAATCACCGGCCAGCCAGTCGAGCAGCTCGGGGTGGCTACCCTCGCGGCCTTCCCAGTCGTGGGCAGGTTCGACAAAGCCAGACCCCATAAGCCGTTTCCAAACGCGGTTCACGAAGAGCCTCGCAAAGCGCCGGTTTTCCGGTGAAGTAACGAGGGCGGCAAAACGCTCCCGCGTGTCCTTCGGATCGTCCATCAGACGGTCGATGCGGCTGCCATCGGCCGCACCAGTAGCGGCGGCAAAGGGCCAGTAAGGCGCGATCGGTTCGTCGGGCTTGAGTGTAACGTGGATGAGCGATTCGCGTCCCTTCTTCTCGAAGAATCCGGCCGGCACCCGGCTCGTAGCGGGCACGGTCACCGTCTTGCGCGAGAGCAGCGCCGCCAGCGAATACAAATCGCGCTGCGTGGTGCTGTGGTAGGGCGAGTCGTGACAGCGTGCACACTGCAATTCGATACCCAAAAATGCGGCGGCGATGATGTGCCCCTTGGCGGCAAAGGGGGAGTCGTTTTCTCCCGCCAGCGCGAAACCCGCGCTGCCACCCCGGCCAACGTCCCCGCGCATCATCATTAGTTCGGTGACGATGCGGTCGAGCCCCTTGCCATCGCGCAGGGCATCGAACAGAAACCAGCGAAATGGACCGGTGCTGTTGAGCGAGGCGTTAATGAGCGTGGGATTCTCGGCCAGCAGGTCCAACCAGTCGGCCATTTGGTGCTCCGCCCAACGCTCGTCGGCGAGCAAGCGGTCGATCAGGCGGGTTCGCTTGTCGACCGCCCGGTCGTCGAGAAAAGCCCGGACTTCCGCAGCCGTCGGGGGCAGTCCGATAAGGTCAAGGCTCGCGCGGCGGAGAAACGCCTCATCGCCGACGACGGCGGTTTTGGCGAGACGCTCGGCGGCGACCGGCGCGGCCGGCCAAGCGGCGCCGTCGCGAATCCACTTCTCCAGCGCGGCTATCTGCGCCTTACTTAGCCTTTCTCCCGATGGCGGCATGACGATGGAGTCGTCGGCGGTGCAGAGGCGCACGATCATCTCGCTGGCGTCCGGTTTACCTGGCACAATCGCGGGGATCTCCGAATCACCCCCGCGCAGCGCCGCCGCACGCGAGTTCAGCTTCAGCCCGCCTTGATTTTTTTCGCCGTGGCAGCGGAAGCACTTTTCCTGGAGGATGGGCAGAATGTCCTTTTGGAACGCGCCGGAGTCGCTGGAAGCCGCGGCGTTCGAGGCCAAGGCCGCTTCGATCTTGGCATCGATGAAGGCATCGATCGGGTGTCCGTCCCTCAATGGCGAGGGGGGAGGATTCTGCATCACCCATTCCCGGGCAATGGCATGCCGCCTCTTCCAGAACGCATCGCGAGACCGCACCGCGGCCCGACGGTTCGTATCATCGAGATCGGACAAGGCGGTTTCCAACCGTGCAAGAACGGGCGCAACGGCGGCATCCGTCAGAGGCAAGCCGGGCTCGTCCCCAGCGCGGAGAACGGAAAACGACTTCCCGTCCTCCGTCTCGATGGCCACGCACACCTCGCCTGTTTCGGTGCGCTGGTTTTTACCACCGACGACCACTTCCAAAACGACGCGCGACGGGCCTTTCCGCGAAAGCTGCGCCGTGCCAAACACTTCCTGATAATGATAGTCCTTCACCCGCAGCCCCGGCAGCGGCGGCTCCGCCAATGGGGTGACGAGATCATGTCCATTCGGCGTGCTCGCATCCGCCGGCTTCGTTTCGGCGATCATTGCCCCATCCACCCACAGCCGTGCCAGCGCACGCGCGCGGAGGAGAAAGCGTCGCGATCCCTGGGGCAGTTTCACATCCGCCGACAGCCTGAGCATCAGCGGTGCCTTCCAGTCCGAGCGGATGCCCCAATCGTCATAGCGCAGCGGGATGCGCGGCAGCAGGAAGAGATCGCTCATCCAGCGCTCGGTCTCCGCCGGTCGCTCCGCCGTGCCGGGCCAGCGGTTGAAGGCGGGCAATCCCTCGCTGAATTGCACGAGCACCTTCCCGCCAGCGATTGGCCCCAGCTCGGGCATCTCCGCCTTCTCGGGCACCACGACGAGCGGGCCGCCCCTTCTCTGGAAACGACCGGCCATCTCCCGATCGGAGACGCGCTGGCGGTGAATGGCCACCATGTCGATCAGGCCGATGAGGCTGTTGCCAGCGTTGCCGTTCAGTGACGTGCCGATCCATACATCATCATCATCCACCACGGGCGGATCGGTGGTGGGGCCGTCCACATCCCATTTTCCCACTGTGGGCTGCCCGTCAATCCAGCCCTTGATGGTCTCCGGTTTTCCAAACTCATAGGCCACCGCCACGTGATGCCACCCCGCGGCAATCTGAAACGCCGCGTCCGAGGTCCAGCGATGCCAGTGAAAGGTTCGCGCGTCCGAGTTGCTGGTGAAAAGAAAACTCAGCGCCGCCTGCCCGTCCGCCGTACCGACGACTCGTAGCGACCAGTTTTGATTGTCCTTGCCGAAGCTCGGCGAAAGCGTGCGCCCCTTGCCGATGATGTAGGCGGGCTGCCCCGTGCGCAGCGACTCGACCTTGATCCACGCCTCGAGCGTGATTACGTCGCCATTGGTGAATTTATAAAAGCTCTGCGGGCCCGGGTCTTTGATCTCGAAGCGCGCGCCGTAGCCCTGCAACTGCACCGCCGTGTTGTCCGCGTCCAAGTTCGGAAACTCCGGCGGTCGTGGCCCCGCCTGATCGCGCACGACGCCGCCCCGCGAAATCAGCGACCCCAACTCTTCGGTTCCGAAATCGAAGCGCACGGTTTGCGGTGAATCGGCCGCCCAGGCATCCGAAACGAAAGTCCCCGAAAGAAACCCGAGGGCTGCCAGAAGCAATGCGCACAAGGTTCTGCGGTCGAAGAACCAGGAGTTGTGTCGGGGGGGCATAGGCGTTGATGGTGTCAGGACGCGGTACGCACGCATTGTAGCATTTCCGGAGCGACGCGCGCGACGTCCTAAGCGCAACGTAATTGATTACCGTCTTACGCCG
>JAFEBQ010000028.1 GCA_018242585.1 Planctomycetota bacterium | reverse complement strand
AATCTTAGTTTGACAGAGCACTAGCTAACCTTTTCTAATTCGCGCGCGGACGAGCAAGGATGCTCCATCGTTTCCGTGAACTGCTGGGTTCCGACCTGGCGATCGACCTGGGTACCGCCAACACGCTGATCAGCGTGGCCGGCGAAGGGATCGTCGTCAACGAACCGTCGGTCGTGGCCGTCGCCGAAGGTTCGCGCCGCGTCGTCGCCGAAGGTTGCGCCGTCGGGCACCTGGCCCGCCAGATGATCGGCCGCGCTCCCGGCGGCATTCACGTCGTCCGCCCCTTGCGCGAAGGGGTGATCACCGACTTCGACCTGTGCGAGGTCATGCTCCGCTATTTCCTCCGCAAGTCGCAACGCAGCCGCTGGACGATGCGCTCGCGAGCGTTGATCGGCGCGCCGGGCTGCATCACCCCCGTCGAGAAGCGCGCCCTCTATCACAGCGCCCTAAGGGCCGGCGCGCGCCAGGTCTTTCTGATGCCCGAGGCCAAGGCCGCCGCCATCGGCGTCGGACTGCCCATTCACGAGCCCGTGGCCAGCATGATTTGCGACGTCGGCGGCGGCACCACCGAAACCGCGGTGCTGAGCATGTCGGAGATCATCGCCTCGCAATCGGTTCGCGTCGGCGGCGATCTGATGGACCAGGCGCTGGTCGAATACTTGCGCCGCACGCGGAACCTGCGGGTCAGCGCGCCAACGGCCGAGCGCTTGCGGATCGAGATCGGCAGCGCCAGCCCAAAAGACGCCGAACTGACTCAGGACGCCAACGGCGTTGACGTGGTCTCGGGCTTGCCGCGGCGGATCACCGTCACCAGCAGTCAGGTGCGCGAGGCCCTGGTCGAACCGTTGACTCGAATTATCGATTCCATCAAGCGGACGCTCGAAGGCTGCACCCCCGATCTGGTCAGCGATCTGGTCGACCAGGGGATGGTGCTGGCCGGAGGAGGGTCGTTGCTGAGGGGACTCGATCGATTGATCACGGCCGAGACCGGGCTGCCGGCGCGCGTGGCCCCCGAGGCGCTGACCGCCGTGGCTCGCGGCACGCTGATCTGCCTGGAACAGCTCGATCGCTATCGCCCGTCGTTGGAGTCGAGCGATGACGAGCTCTAATCGCACCCGCCGCGCCCCCACCTGGCGGACGCTGATCGTCTGTCTGGTCGTGGCGGCGCTGTTGATGTTGTTGCCGCGGAGCTTTGTCGCCCGCTGGCAATTGGCTCATCGCCAACTGGTCGATCAGCTTGGCCGGCCGCTGCACGCCGTCAGTTCGATCGTCGGGACCGGCGCCACCTCGACCACTTCGGCTGCGGCCGGCGCGTCGCCAACCTCGGCCGATCAGTTTGCCCGCTTGGAACGTCGCCAAGCCGAGCTTGAACTGGCCCTGGCCGCCGCGCGCGGGGGGCAAGCCGCGGCGAGTGATGACTTGCCCTTGTTGACGCCGCGACTGGTCAGCGCGCGATTGTTCGGCCCACGGACGCGACGACTGGCCGCCAGTGAACAGTTGATTCTGCTCGACGGCGCGTCCGACGTGCCGCTCGACGCGCTGGTACTCGATACCGCGGCCCAGGCCGTAATCGACCGTGGCCACGCCGACGGCGTGCGCGCGGGGCAACTGGCGTTGGCCGGGCGGGCCGTCTGGGGCAAGGTGATTCAAGTCGAGTCGCAGACCGCCACCATCCGGCGGCCCACGCATCTGGGCTATCGCGACCTGGTTCAGCTGGCGCGCCGCGTTGACGATCAGCTTCGCCCAGGTCCGCGAGCGCTGCTCGAAGGAACCGGCGGCCAGCAATGTCACATCCGCATGGTGCCGCTGACCGAGTCGGTCGAAGTCGGCGACGAGGTCCTGGCCGCGGGCTGGGAAGGGCTGGTCGAGGTGCCGCTGCGCTATGGTCGCATCGCCCGGGTCGATCGCGAGCCCGGCGCGCGGCACTGGGACTTGTGGATGGAACCAGCCGCCAGCGATTCGCCGCGCGTCGAGGTGTTGTGCGCCGATTTGAATCCGGCCCGCGTGGCGCGCGACAAGGAGGCCGACGCGGCACCGCAGACCGCTGACCGCAAACCGATCGTTGCTCCCGAATCAGGAGTGCTCCGCCGATGACCTGCTTTGTGTTGCTACTGATCGCCTACGGCGCGTTGGCGCTCGAAACCGTGCTCACTGGGTTGCTCCCCGCCGCGGCTGTGCCCGATACCTTGGCCGCGCTGGTGTTGGCCTGGTGCCTGGTAGCGCCGGCGCGGTTGACCACCTGGGGCGCGGCCATGTTGGGGCTGCTCAGCGATTTGAACGGCTCGGGGCGCTTGGGTTTCGGTGTGGCGTTGGCCGTCACGGTGGCGATGGTGCTCGTGCGCTTGCGCGGGCCGGCCGCCACGGACGATTGGCCGCGCCGAATTATCGCCACATTGGGAGCCGCGCTGGTGATGGTGCTGCTGGCCGTGCTGCGCGAGCGGCTGGCCCTGGCTGACGGCATGGCGACCGGTGGCTGGTTCTTGCCGGGCGTGTCGATGGCGCTGGTCACGGCGGCGCTGGCCTTGGCGTGTGTGCCGGCATTGCGCAGTCTGTTCGGCCGTAACTGGCGACGTAGCGCCGCCTTCTAATCCATCGCGGGTCGCAACCATGCGCGACATGTCAAGCAACCGATGGTCCAGCAGCACCGCCGACCGCGCGCTGCACGATCCATTCGTGGCGGCGGGACGGTTGCGCTGGGGCTTCTGGCTGTTCGCGCTGTTGTGCGGCGCGGTTCTGGCCCGCGTGGTGTCGCTTGAGGTGAGTTACGGCGACCAGCAACGGGCCGAAGCCGCGAAACCGCTGGAACGATTCACGCTCGAACCGGCCTTGCGCGGGCGGATTCTCGCCGCTGACGGGACGGTGCTGGCCTATGACGAAGTGAACACCGGGCTGGCGGTTCATTACCGCTGGCTCGAAGAGCCGGTCAACGCCACCTGGCTGTGGCGGCAAGCGCTAGCCCGGCTGTCGCGCCGCGAGGCGCGCGATCCCACCCGACGTGCCCAGGCGCAAGACGAAGTATTGCAGGCCCGCGGCGCCCTGCGTCAGCAACTCTCCCTGCTGGCCGACACGGAACCAGCCGAGATTGACGCTCGCTATCGACAGGTGCAACGTCGCGTCGAGTTGATCGCCGCCGATGTCCGCCGCCGCCGCGAGCTGAAACACGCCACCCAGCAGGCGACGGCGCAAGCGATTGCCGAGTTGCCCTGGTGGCAGCAGGCGGCTTATGCGGCCCTGGGCTGGTTGCAACCGGCCGAGACGTACGATCCCGACGAACCGTTGGTCGTGGCCGAAGAGACCGACTATCACCTGGTCATCGAGCGGCTGCCACTAGAAGGAGTGGCCGCGATCGAAGAGCAGCCCGACGTGTTTCGCGGCGTGCGATTGGTCACTCGGGTCGAGCGGCGCTATCCGCACGGTTCGCTGGCCGCCCACGCCTTGGGCTACGCCACGCGCGCCATGCCGATCACGGCCGAACGTGCCGCCGAGGCCAAGCCGCGCGGGCAGATGGGCCTGGAACGACATTACGAGCCGCTGCTCGGCGGCACGCCGGCGCTGATCGTCGAGACCAGCGAGCGGAACGGCCGCCTGGTCGCGCGCGAAGTGCGACGCGACGCCGTGCCCGGGCGCGATCTGACGGTCTCGTTCGACGTGGCGCTACAGCGCTCGGCCGAGGCGCTGTTGGACGAAGCGTTGGGGCGCCGCGCGCACGGGGATGACGGCACTGGCAGGGCGCCGACCGGCGGCGCGATCGTCGCGCTCGATGTGCAGACCGGCCGGGTGTTGTGCTTGGCGTCGGGGCCGCGCTTCGATGCCGAGCGGTTCGCCGTGGCCGATGCCGACGCGCTGGCGGCCGCCAACAGCGACGGACGCAAGCCGCTGGTGGACCGGACGATCAAGATGGCGATTGCGCCGGGCTCGACGTTCAAGGTGGTATCGGCGCTCGCGCTGTTGGATCAGCCCGACTTTCGCCCACACATGCCGTTTGACTGCCAGGGCTATTGGGAGCAGCCGGATCGCTTGCGGTGCCAGTTGTTCCGTCGGCAAGGGATCGGTCACGGGCCGACGACCCTGAGCGACGCATTGGCTCAAAGTTGCAACGTCTATTTCTTTCATCACGCGGCTGAGATTGGTCTCGACCCGCTGGCCGGTTGGGCGCGGCGGATGGGGCTGGGCTCGGTGACCGGCATCGACTTGCCCGGCGAAGTGGCCGGGAATGTGCCGAGCGTCGTGGCCGATAATGGTCAACCAAAATTGCGTCGAGGCGAAGAGCGCGCCATGGCCCAGGCCGTCGCGATCGGGCAGGGGACGCTGACCGCCACGCCGCTGCAGATGGCTACGTTGGTGGCGGCCGTGGCCAACGGGGGGCGACGTGTGCGGCCGCACTTGCTGCGCGGCATTACGCCCACGTCGCTTGATCCTGGTGGCGCGAGTGATGCCGAACTGGCGGCGAGCGCGGCATTGGACGCGGCCGTTGGCGCTGGCGAGCCGATCGAGCGCTTGTCGCCGGCCATGCTGGCCGAGGTGCGGCGCGGGCTGCAGCGCGTGGTCGCCGACCCCGATGGGACGGCCCACCGGACGGTCTATTTCGACGAAGTGTCGATTGCCGGCAAGACCGGCACGGCCGAGACCGGTGGCGGCCGGGCCGATCATGCCTGGTTCGCGGGCTATGCGCCGGCCGAGCGCCCGCGGGTGGCGCTGGTGGTCGTGCTCGAACACGGCGGCGGGGCGGCCGAGGTGGCCGGCCCAGTGGTCAAGAAGCTGGTGCAGCGAATGGACCGGCTGGGCTACTTCGGCCGCGGCGATGGTGGCGTCCGTACCGCGGCGAGCCGGTGAGTTCAGCTCCGAGGATTAGCCACGGAGACACGGGGGGGCACCGAGAAGGGCACGGAGCGGACCAGGAAAGGACCAAGTACCGCTGGCCGAAGTTCAAGGTAAGTGGCAAAGTTATCTGGTTCATTGAGCCGTGGTCATCGGGAATTGGACCTCGGCGTCTTTTGCACGCGACCAGCGATTTCTCCGTGAGAACCTCCGCGACTCCGTGTCTCGGTGGCATAAAACACACGCGAATTGCCGCACTTTGTCGCGTTTCTTGACCGGTCCAAGCGTGGAGACTACAACGTAAACTCAGAGCCCAGGCTGTTTCAGCGGGAACGCTCGTTCCGGACTCGAGCAGCATCACCACTGGGTCATCGTTTTCGGGTTGGGTAATCGTTCACGGGAGTGGCCGCATGGGGGTTCATCGTCGTTTGGAAGTAGCCGAAGTGGGCGACGTGACGGTCGTGCGGTTCGTGGACCGCAAGATTCTCGACGATGCCAACATCCAGGAGATGGGACAAGAACTGTTCCAACTGGTCGAAGAAGATCAGCGGCAGAAGCTGCTGTTGAACTTCTCGCAGGTTGACTTCCTGTCGAGTGCCGCGCTGGGCAAGCTGATCACCTTGGACAAGAAGGTGAAGGCCCACGGGGGCAAGCTCCGCCTGAGCAACATCCGCCCTGAGATATTTGAAGTCTTCGCGATCACCAAGCTGAACAAGCTGTTCGACATCTGCGAAGACGAAGCGGCCGCGATAACTTCCTTTCAAGCCGAGGCTTGAAACGGAAACGATTAGCAATTAGCGGCTAGCGATTAGATAGGACATTCGCCGGACGCGTGGTCGTGATTCATCCGGTCTAATCGCTAATTGCTAACCGTTTCCTGCTCCGCCACAAACAGCCAATGATCGAAGTTGGCCAGTTGGTAGACGCCTTCGGCTCGGGTCATGCCCAGCTTGCGAGCCACGCCTTGCGACGGGACATTCTCGGGGCGAATCAACGTGATCGCTCGCCGCTGGCCGATCGTATTCCAGATGTAATCGCGCACCGCCGCGGCTCCTTCGGTGGCGTAGCCTTGTCGCCAATAGGGGCGGTGAACCAAATAGGTGATGCCTGCCTCATTGGTTCCGGTGGCCGACTGTTGCACCGGGCCAATCTGTCCGATCGGCGTGCCGTCGTTGCGCCGCTCGGCCAGCCAAATGCCATAGCCGTCGCGCTGGTAGCGAAGTAATTGCCGGTCGAGCCAGGCGAGCGACTCGATCCGGTCGAGCTGCTTGGGATACCAGCGCATCACCTCGGCGTCGGCCAGCATGGTGGCCAGAAAGTCGAGATCGTCAGGCGTCATCTCGCGCAACCGCAGCCGGGGAGTTTGTAAGATGGTTGGCATAAAGCTAGCCACGGAGGCACTGAGACACGGAGGTTGGCACGGAGAGGATTGAGAGAATAAGAATGCCTTCGTCTACGGCTTTTGTCTAATCGCTAATCGCTAACCGCTAATCGCTAACCGCTAATCGCTCTTCAGCCATGTACATCCCCGATCATTTTGCCGAGACGGACCAAGCCAAGCTGTTCGCGTTCATCGAGCAGCATAGTTTTGGGCTGTTGACTTCACAACTCGACGGAGGGTTGATGGCCAGCCATCTGCCCCTATTGCTCGATCGCGCGGCCGGCCCGCACGGCACGCTGATCGGCCACATGGCCCGGGCTAATCCTCACTGGCGGGCTGACGGCGCCGAGATGCTGGCGGTCTTCTCGGGCCCCCACGCCTACATCTCGCCCGCCTGGTATCAGGCCGAGCGGGTCGTGCCGACTTGGAATTACGCCGCGGTCCATGCGTACGGCCGGTTCGAGCGGATCGACGACCCAGCACAGACAGTGCAGATTGTGCGAGACTACGTGGCATTTTACGAACGGTCGTACGAGCGCCCTTGGCAAGTGCCGGCCAGCGAGACGGAGTTCATCGAGCAGATGGCCCGCGGCGTGGTGGCGTTCCGCATTCCGATCACGCGATTGGAAGGGAAGTGGAAGCTCAATCAAAACCATTCCCGCGAGCGGCGCGAGCGCGTGATCGTCGCCTTGCAAGCGCAGGGAGATGAAAACTCAATCGCCGTGGCGCGGTTGATGGAAGAAACGCTCGACAGCAAGTAAAACGTCTCGCAGACACACAAGCCCGGGAGTTTCACCCCCTGAGGCGCACATTGCGCCCACGCCAAAACAAAAACCCACGGGGTGAACCTCGTGGGCTTGTTCCGCAACAGAATGTACTGACCAGTCGCGTGATCGAACGCCGCTTAGAACTGGGCCGGCGTCTGCAGGGCCGGGCGGTACTTTGGCATCCGACCGTACGGTGTGTTCACATAGCGCGAGCCACCCGAGCGGCCATAGTAGCCACGCCCCGAACGGCCGGAGCTTTTGCCACCGCCACCTTTGCCGCGGGCTTCCGCCAAACTCGGCGCGATGACCGCCAGGATCAACAGCGCGACCAGTGACCAAGCTGACCATTTGCGCGACGCATTCATGCCTCGGCCTCCCCTCTTTCGTGAGTTGCAAAGCGGCGGCAATGCGTTGCCGCCCGTGCCTCCATTGTTTGACGGCGGACGGGCTGGCTACAACGGCAACCGGCCGGGACTAACGAAGGTTTAATTCGCCAGGTTACGAGAACCGTGGGAAACAGCGGACAAGTCACCACAGGCCCAGGGGGGCAACTCTTGGGCTTGTGAAGTCTAAATCGCCCCGTGGTAAAAACGCTCGCCTCGCGCGATTTTCCCTGTTATCCTCGGCGTTACTGCCGGTGATCCTGCCCAGTTCCCTCCCCCGAACTTTGGTCCCTTGCCATGTCCTGCGCATTCGCTCGTCGATTCGTACTGGCTCTCTGTTTCGTTAACTTCGCCGGCTGGTTGTCGGCCGACGAAAAGCCCGCCGCGGATCAAAAAGCCGTCGTCGACGCCAAGACGACTGGCGACGCGAAAGCCGCCAGCCCGCCGCACCATGTGGTGTTCCTATACAACGAGAATCACTATCGGCCGCAAGACACGTTGCCACCGCTGGCCAAACAACTCGAAGCCGAGCAAGGCTACCGAACCACGCTCGTCAAAGTCGAACCGGGTCGCGGCGCGGCCAGCCTCGACGCGCTGAAGACCGCCGACCTGCTGGTCATCTTCGTGCGCCGCGAAGCGTTGCCCCTGGCGCAACTTTCGGCGCTGCACAGCTACCTCGACGCCGGCAAGCCGCTGGTGGCCATTCGCACCGCCAGTCACGCATTCAGTCCCAAGGGAGCCGTCCCCGAAGGGATGGGCCCCTGGGAGACGTTTGACGCCGACGTGCTCGGCGGCAACTATCACGGGCACTACAAGGCCGACCTGGGGCTCGACGTGAAGACGGTCGAAGCCAATCGGGGTCACGAGATTCTCACGGGCGTTGACCTGAACGGTTGGCACGCGCCGGGCGAGTTGTACCAGGTGTCGCCGATTGCCAAGGATTGCAAGGTGCTGCTAACTGGCGCGATCGCTGGCCAGCCGGCCGAACCGCTGGCCTGGACGCGCAGCGTGAAGAACTCGCGCATCTTCTACACGGCGCTGGGGCACCCCGACCACTTTACCGACGCGCGGTTTCGCAAGCTATTGGCCAATGCCATGCAATGGGCGATGGCCGGCGGCGATCAACCCTTGTTTCCTTATCGCAAGTTGAAGCTGCGCGAAAGCGGCGAGGCCTTGTCGCCCGCCGAAGCTTACAAGGCGCTCACCACGTCGACCGGCCTGGAAGCGAAGCTGGTCCTCAACGAGCCGCAAGTGGCCCAGCCCATCTACATGAGCTTCGATGATCGCGGGCGGATGTGGGTGATTCAGTACCTGCAATACCCGTTTCCGGCGGGGCTGAAGATTCTGAGCGAGGATAAGTTCCTGCGCGCCACCTACGACAAGGTGCCGCCGCCGCCGCCGCATCACTTCCCCGGGCTCGACAAGATCACCATTCACGAGGACACCGACGGCGACGGCACATACGACAAGCACAAGACGTTCGTGCAAGGACTGAACATCGCGTCGGCGGCGCTCAAAGGTCGCGGCGGCGTCTGGGTGTTGAACCCGCCGTACTTGCTGTTCTATCCCGATCGAAACAACGACGACGTGCCGGACGGCGACCCCGAAGTACACTTGTCGGGCTTTGGCATGGAAGACACGCACTCGGTGGTCAACAGCCTGCAATGGGGGCCCGATGGCTGGCTGTATGCCGCGCAAGGGAGCACGGTCAGCGGCGCGGTCATCCGTCCCGGTCGCGACAAGCAATCGACCAACTCCCAGGGGCAATTGATCTGGCGCTACCATCCCGAAACGCGGCGCTATGAAATCTTTGCCGAAGGGGGCGGCAACGCCTTCGGCGTCGAGATCGACAGCGTGGGGCGAATCTTCTCGGGACACAACGGCGGCGACACGCGCGGGTTTCACTACGTGCAGGGGGGCTACTACCAGAAAGGTTTCGCCAAGCACGGCGCGCTGTCCAATCCGTTCACATTCGGCTACTTCCCCGCCATGAAGCACGTGAAGGTGCCGCGGTTCACGCACTGCACGATCATCTACGAAGGGGGCGCTCTGCCCGAGCAATATGCCGGCCGACTATTCGGCGTGCATCCCTTGTTGAGCCACGTCGTGTACAGCCAGTTGGACCGTGACGGCTCGTCGTTCCAAACGACCGATCTGGGGCACGCGGTCGATTCGACCGACGCTTGGTTCCGTCCGGTGGACATCAAGCTGGGCCCCGACGGGGCGATCTACGTGGCCGACATGTACGAAGGACAGATCGCGCACCTGCTGCACCACGAAGGCAAGATTGATCGGAGCAATGGACGGATTTACCGCGTGCAAGCCGCGGGGGCCAAGCCCGCGAAGCCGATCAATCTGGCGGCGGCTTCGTCGGCCGAGTTGGCCGGCTACCTGGCACACCCCAACAAGTGGGTCCGGCGGCAAGCACTCGTGGTATTGGGAGACAGGAAAGACAAGAGCGTCGCGCCGCAGTTGCTACAGAATTTGCAGTCCGAGCAGGGACAAGTGGCGCTCGAATCGTTGTGGGCCTTGAACGTGATCGACGCCTTGGACGAGGCGACAGCCCTGGCGGCCTTGAACCATGCGAATCCCCAGGTGAGGGCCTGGACCATTCGCTTGCGCGGTGACGCCAAGCAAGTGTCCCCCGAGTTCGCCGCCCGGCTTGAAAGCCTGGCCGCGACCGAAACCTCGGTTGAGGTGCGCAGCCAGTTGGCCTGCACCGCTCGGCGGTTGCCGACGGCCCAGTGCTTGCCGATTGTCGCGCGGCTGCTCACGCACAGTGAAGACGTCGAGGATATCCACCTGCCGCTGCTGTTGTGGTGGGCTATCGAGTCGAAGGCCGGCAGCGATCGCGAACAAGTCGCGGCCTTGTTCAAGGACGAGGCGTTCTGGAATCTGCCGCTGGTGTCCAAACACATTGCCGCGCGCGCCATGCGGCGGTTCGCGGCAGCCGGCACGCGCAAGGATCTGATGATCTGCGCGTTGTTGTTACAGCAATCCCCCGGCGAGGCGCACAGCAAGCTCTTGATGCAAGGGTTTGAAGAGGCGTTCCAAGGGCGGCCGGTGACGAACCTGCCGCCCGAGCTGCTCGAGGCCATGTCACGCTTCGGCGGTGGTTCGCTGGTGCTGGGCGTGCGTCAAGGCAAGGCCGACGCGCTCGAAAAAGCCCTGGCGGCCGTGACCGACGAAAAAGGAGACATTAGCCAGCGGCTGCAACTGGTGCAAGTCCTGGGCGAGGTGAAGCAGCCGCAGTGCGTGCCGGTGCTGTTGAGTGTGTTGGCGGCCACGACGGACGACGGGCTGAAGATGATGGTGTTGACCGCGCTGCAAAGTTACGACGCGCCGCAGATCGCGCCGGCGGTGATTGCCGCGTACCCGGACCTGACCGACGACGTGCGAAGCGTGGCTCAGTCGCTCTTGGTCGGCCGGAAGCGCTGGGCGATCGACCTGTTGGCGGCCGTCGATCGCGACCAGATTCCGGCTCGCGGCATTCCGCTCGACGTGGTTCGCAAGCTGACCGTGCATCGCGACGAGACGATCGCCGCCGGCGTGGCCAAGCACTGGGGCAAGATCGACGGGGCGACGACCGCCCAGATGCAGACTCGGATCGCGCAGCTGCGCGATACGCTCGAATCGGGCAATGGCACGCCGTACGAGGGGAAGAAGCTGTTCACCACCACCTGTGCCAAGTGCCATCAACTGTTCGGCCAGGGGGGGCAGATCGGGCCCGACCTCACGAGCTTCAAGCGCGACGACCTGAGCAACATGCTCGTCAACATCGTCAACCCCAGCGCCGAGGTGCGCGAAGGATTCGAGACGTACCAGGCCGTGACCAACGACGGCCGGGTGGTGATCGGTTTCCTGGTGGAGCGGGACAATCAGGTGGTGGTCTTGCGCGGCGCCGACGGCCAGAACGTGTCGCTGCCGCAAAGCGAAATCGAAGAGCTGGCCCGAGCGCCCAAGTCGATCATGCCCGAGGGGCAGCTCGACACGATGACCGAGCAGCAAGTGCGGGATCTGTTCGCGTACTTGCGCAGCACGCAACCGTTGGCGAATTGAGCAGTGGTCCGTGGTCAGTTGTCCGTTGCAGCGGAGCGATTAGCGGTTAGCAATTAGCGATTAGTACGAAGCAAAATGCAACTGACAACGGACATTTCGATAAACGCCTAACCCCTCTTTCCCCCCTCACTCCGGCTCGGCCCAGACTCGGGCGCTGCCGTCTTCGTCGATCTCGACGTGAATTACGTTCGCTCGACAGCAGACCGGGCAGTCTTCGACGTACTCTTGCGACTCGCCGGCGGACAGGTCGAGCGGGATCACGATCTCCTCGCCACAGGCGTCGCAGAGGTAGCTTCCTTCGTCTCGATCGCGCCGGCGTTTGGAATTCATAAAGAGGGACTAGAGGCTAGGGACTAGGGGAAGTTGCTGGTTGCGAGTTGCTAGAAAATGCAGTGACCATTGAAACATGCATGTGCGAAGGAAGGTCTTTCCTAGCCCCTAGCCCCTAGCCCCTAGCCCCTCTTCCTTCCAACCCTTTAATCATCACCAGCACCGGGAATCGCCGATAAAGAATGTAGCGGCCCGGGCCGCGCGCTCGCAAGGTTTGCCTGCGCGACTGGGTTCGCGTTCGATTTTGGTGCCCACGTGCGCAAGTCAATCTTCGCCGGTCTGTTCAGTATGTTGGCCTGGGCGACGGCCGTGGCGGTCGCCGGCGAGCCGGTGGGGGGGCCTTCGCTACCAGGCCTGCCCGTGCCGGACGATGCGCCGGTCGTGCCGCGCGGCGTCATTGCCGAGGAAGTGTCGCCGGCCCCGTTGCCGCTCATGCCGCCCCCCGCGCCGACCCCTGGCATTGCTCCGTTGGGGGAACTGCCGCCGGACATTTCTCCCTATGCCGAGCGCTGGCGGTATGTCGAGTACAACGGCCGCTGGTGGCACTACACGACGAACGGTCGCTGGATGTACTGGAGCGAAGGACGCTGGGTCGAGCTGCCCAGCGCGACGCTCAATCGCCGCACGGTCGCGGCCGCGCGCCCCAATGGCCATGAGCTGCCGCCAACCACTTATGTGCGTCCGCGCACCGGCGCGGTGGGTTACACCCAGCCACGCGCGACGATCGGAGTGGGCGTTGGCGTGCCGGTCTACGGCGGCTATCGACCGTACTACTACCCGCCGGCGTACTATCGCCCGCGACCGTACATTAGCCCGGCAGTGGGCGTGTATTAAGAGGCGGGAGGGGCTAGGGATTAGGGACTAGAGGCTAGGGAAAAACAGGCTGATAACATTGTCTTTCCCTAGTCCCTAACCCCTCGCCCCTAGTCCCTCTCTATTTCACCGGCTTCCAGTCGATCTTGCACTGGGGGAGCGCCGTTTGCAGTTTGGCGACGCCGGCGGCGGTGATTGCCGACCGCGCCCCTCTCAAAAACCGAAGCGTGCGAATCTTGGCCAGGTGTTCCAGCCCGGCGTCGGTGATCAGCGTATTGTTCACCTGCAACCATTCCAGCTTGGGCAACTGTTGCAGGTGAACGAGCCAGGGGTCGCTGATGTCCGTGATTTCGAGATACAGCTTTTTCAGATCCTTGAGCTGCGCTAGTTCTTTGAATCCTGCTTCGGTCACCTTGCCGTTGGGGATGCGCAAATCGTCGATCTTGCTCCACGTGCCGATGCGTTTCAGCGCCGCGTCGGTCGTGGCCAGCCCATACAGCTCAATCGAACGCAAATCGGGGGGCGGCTTGAACGCGATGACCGCCGGTTCGTCGAAATCGGCCTTCAACGTGCCGAGCGAGAACTGACTGGCCGCGAACGAAGCGCCCGCACGGGGCGGGATCTGATTCTGGTACATGCCCAGGAACCGTAGACTCCGCTGATTTCTCAGGGTCAACAACACCGTCCCGGTCAGTTGGTTGTTGGTAATATCGAGGGACTCGAGTTGCGGCAACTTATCCCAGGATTTGACCATCGCGTCGGTCAGCTTGGCGCCATAGACGTTCAGAGATTTCAACTGCCGCAATTCGGGCAGCTTGGCCAAGGCTTCTTCGTCGGGTGTCTTGTTGCTGGGGAAGCCGGCGCGAACCACGACGAAGTCATGTTTCGGCAGCGTCGCATTGCCGCTCAGCGTTTGTGCCGCGCCGATCGTGCCCGGCTCGATCGTCACGCTGATCCCCTGCTCCAGCAAGAACTGGGCAATGGCTCGGTCGCGGGCCGGATTGGCGGCAGTCGGGACGGCGATCCCCTCGTCCGCCGGGGCGGGCGTCGCCGCGCTAGGCTCGGCTTTCTTCTCGGGCACGGCGGGCTTCACGGCGGGAGCTGGTTTCGCGGTGTGTGCCGCCACCTCGGTCTTGGGCGAAGACTTGCTCAATAGCGCCCACGCCCCCACCGACACGACCAGCATGGCCGCGATGACGCCGCCGCCGATCATCATCAGCTTCTTCGATTGCGCCGGTCCTGGTTCGGCCTCGCCCGTCATTTCGGTTGCGGCTACCACGGCGCTGCGGCCGCTGGCCTCGTCCAACATGGTGGCCACCGGCAACCGCTCGGTGCCAGACAGCGCCTTGCTGATGGGGCCGGTCTCGGTCCCTTTGCTCGGCGTGATCGCGGTCTTGGAAATGCCGCTCGCGGACGCCGCACGCATGATGCCGCTCGACGAGCGGCCGATGCCGCTGGTGGCCGAGCCGATGTTGCTGAGAAACTCATTCAACTGCGGGCTCGCGTCATCGAAGATCGAGTCCGACCCGCCGCCGCTGCTCCCTTTCTGCCAGGCTTCCAGGTCGACGAGCAGCTCGCCGGCGTTCTGGTAACGATCCTCGGGACGTTTGGCCAGCATCCGCTGGTAAATCCGATCGACCTCGGCCGGCACCTCGGCGCGCTTGGTTCGCAGCGAGGGAATCGGCGCCTGCATGTGGGCGATGATCTTGGCGATGGTTGACTCGGCGTCGTACACGTTCTCGCCGATCATGATTCGATAGAGCGAACAGCCCAAGCTGTAAACGTCGCTGCGGGCGTCGGCCCCGCGGGTGTTCTTGGCCTGCTCCGGCGCCATGTACTCGACTGTCCCCATCACCATGCCTGACTGGGTCAGCTCTTGTTGCTGGCCGCCGTCCTCGAAGCGGGCCAGCCCCATGTCGAGAATCTTGACCACTCCCTTCTTGTCGAGCAGCAAGTTGGCCGGCTTGATGTCGCGGTGAACCATCCCTTCGGCATGGGCATAGGCCAGCCCGCGCGCCGCCTGCAGGATGTAGTTCACCACGTCGCTCACCGGCAGCGCGCCGCGCTCGCGCACCAGGGTCGACAGATCGCGCCCCTCGACGTATTCCATCGCCAGAAAGTGAACGCCATTGCACTCGTCGGCGTCGTAGGCCTGGACGATGTTGGCGTGGGACAGCCGCGCGGCCGATTCGACTTCGCGCTGAAACCGCTTGATCGCCTCGGCGTTTTTGACCAGCGAGGCGGGCAACACCTTGATGGCGGTCAATCGCTTGAGCCGCTTGTGCTGCGCCTTGTAGACCTGGCCCATGCCACCGGCGCCGATTTTCTCGAGCAGCACGTACTGGTTCATCACCAGCGCCGCGGCGCGGCCGGCCAAGGTCTGCTTGGCTTGAAACTCGGTCAGCTTGCCGCGCTCGACCAGCAGCTTGGCCAATTGCTCGCCGTCCTTGGGGCGAGCGTCAGTTGGCAGCGATTGCCAAAGCGCCTGCACCTCGTCGATCGTCAGGAGTCCCGAC
Organism: Planctomycetota bacterium; assembly: GCA_018242585.1. Classification (NCBI taxonomy): domain Bacteria; kingdom Pseudomonadati; phylum Planctomycetota; species Planctomycetota bacterium. The sequence goes on along the minus strand of JAFEBQ010000028.1, from coordinate 34,930 downwards.
GCGACCAGTGCCTTGCCGAATTGATCCGCGGCCATGCCCATGGAACTGCCCTGAATGCCCTCACGAACATGATAATTGAACGCACCAGTCAAAGACACTATTTCCTGGGCTGCGAGGGCATTTCCAGCCAAAAGCGGCGTCAGCGGCCAGGAACGTGGCGTGCCGCCGTCTGATACCCTTGGGGCGAATGGGTAAACTCGGCGGCATCTTGTTCTGACGCCGCTAGAAACGTGTTACGGAATGACCTTGTCAGCGAGTCGCGATGATTCGAGGCATGATGAATCAAAGACGTTGGGTGGCGGGGTCAGAGCACGGCGATGGCATGGCTGTAGATCCCCGGGAAGCAAGGCGCGCAAAGCTACACGCCGTGATCCCCCGCGCGGACCACAATGTTCTGGGGAAACGAGAAAGGGAAACGATGAACGATAAACGCGAAACGATCAAGGAAAGGCGGAAATGCGTTGCTGTCGGATGTCTTCCGCTTATCGTTTATCATTCATCGTTTCGCATCTCCCCTCGGTCCAGCGCTCGGGCGTAATCGCGGGCGTTTTGCTGCAGAATCCGCTCTAGCTCGATCACCGTGGCCGCCGCGTGGTGCAGTTCTTCGTGCTTCTCGTCGACCAGCTTCTCGGACGCCACGCCCGGGTGGGTGGCGCTGGCGACCGTCACCACGCCGTCGCCCGGTCCTTCGCACGACACTGGCTTGGCCACGCCGATGATCGAGTGCAACTGCACGCACGGGGCGATGGGCATCTGCTCCATCGCCGCCAGCAGCGGGTTCGACGGCTCGAGCAGATCGACGCTGGTCGGAATCTTCATCCGCAGCGCGGTCTTGAACGCGCCCGGGTTGTCGTCCATCAGCCGCCGCTGCCGCTCCTTGGCTTCGCTGCTTTCGCGAGCCACCAGCGACGTCAACCGACCAATCCCGCGCCGCGCCATGGTCGAGCCGCGATGCGGCGTGCCGATGAACACCACGTGCCGGACAAACGGCTGCGGCTCGAAGCAGAACACCTGCTGCAAGTGGTTCCGATCGGCGTCGCTGGCCACCAGTTGGTCCATCGGCCGATTGGCCACCAACTCCCACAGCCGGTTGCCGCTATCGGTGACTTGCAGCTTCGAGACCAAGCCCCCCATGCTGTGCCCGACCAGCACCATGAAGTTGCCGGCCAGATCCCCCTCAGCCTCGGGCGCGCTGTGCAAGGCGGCGTTCAGCTCGCGCCGCAGCGCCGCCGCGCTGACCAGAAACGGCGCCCCGGTTGGATAGCGGAATACCCAGACCTGGTAACGCTCGCGGAACCAGGCCTGGGCCCGCAACTGGTTCCCCAGGTCGATCCACGTGCTGGGGTCCGACAACAAACCGTGTACGAACACCACCGGAATCTTGCCCGCCTGGTACGGTTCGAGCATCACCAACTGGGGCTCGGCGTCGTTGGCGTCGGGACGCAGGAACGCCTGGACCGGATTGTTCCGGCTCTGGCTCATCTGCCAGGCCAGTGGCGCTGTCTGGTCGCCGGCCAGGGGCCAACGCCCGCTCGTCAATTCAACCTGCGCGCAGTTCAACGGGTTGTAGAGTCGCAGCTCGAAGCACGTCTCGGCCGACAACAGCTCGGGCGTGACGATCTCGGGTTCGTTGGTGGCCGAGGCCGCGCGCCCGCGACTCGAACGCTGGGCAATCGGCCGCGGCTCGCGCGGACACAACACGGCCGTGGCCGCGAACGGTTGCACTTCGCGATAGAACTCATCACGCTGGCAACGCAAACGCTTGACGACCAGCGGCACGCCCAGGCCCGTGGTGCGCGTCGTCGGCGAACGCTTGCCGATCTTGTACTCGCCAACCAGTTCAAAGCCGTTGAAGTCCTCGCTGCTCCAGGCGAAGCCCAAGCGCTCGATCGGCACGATCACCTGCCGGCCGTGGTCGAGCACTTGCAGCCCCCGATCCGGATCGATCTTGTGAAACCGATCGGCCGTGACGATCAGCTTGGCCACACAGGCGTGATATGGCTGGGATACTTCCGCCAGCTCGGTTCGCGAAGGCTTCCGCCCGAGCGCGGCCACCTCGCGCCAGGCCTGGCACGCGGCGGCGTAATAGGCGTCGACGCACAGCGCGTCGCCGGCCGCTTCCAGGTTGCTGGCCTCGCGGGCCAGGACCAGCGACTTGGGGCAGCCGAGTGGCTTGGAAAAACCGTGCGTGTGACCCGCCGGCGCGACGACTACTTCGGTGGCCGTGTGGTGGATTGTGTGGTCGTAGCGGCACTCGCCGTCGCGCCACTCGGCAGGCTTTGACCAGCATTTACAGCCGGCAAAGGTGGCAAGGTTTACCACCAACAACGCGCAAAAGACGAACGAGCGGTTTGGTGATGTGAAGATGCGCCGACTTGTGCAACCGTGCGACATAGCGCGAACGACTCCGTCCTTCCTGCGCTTTGGGGCGAACAAGTCTAGCACATGAAATCGGGGGAAGTTGCTAGTTGCTGGTTCCTAGTTGCTAGTGGGGGGACGCTCTGCCACCAGTTGCCTGCCGTGCAGTAGCTGAAGTCGTAAGACTTCAGACGGTGCGGCATCGAGGCATCCGAAGTCTTACGACTTCGGCTACTGCAGTAATGCAGTCCGTTGTACTCGGCTGCGGCGTCGCCCCTACGTCATTCCCGCGCAGGCGGGAATCTAGACATTACGCGTCACCACGAGCTTCCCGCCTGCGCGGGAATGACGCATTGACAAGTGCCTTGCTCCCCCACAACTGACCACTGACCACGGACAACTGACATTCGCCCCAACGGAACCCGTATCGCACGTGTACTCAGCTTGCTACTCTTGAACGCTTTCCCTCACGAATGACCCGCGAATCCCCATGCCCGACTTAACTCCCCTGCAATGGCTGCTGGCCGTCGTGGCCGCGATGGGCATCGGCTTCTCGAAGAGCGGCTTTGCCGGTGTCGGCCTGTTCCATGTGATCGTCTTTGCCATGTTGCTTGGCGCGCGCGAGTCGACCGGCGCGCTGTTGCCCATGCTGGTCATCGGCGACATCAGCGCTGTCTTCTTCTTTCGCCAGCACGCGAGGTGGGATTACATTCGCCGGCTGCTGCTGCCTGCGGCGATCGGCATTCTGGTCGGCTGGTGGCTGATGGGGCGGCTGGACGATCGGATGTTCAAGCCTTTGATTGGTGGCATCGTACTCAGCCTGGCCGTGTTGCAACTGGCCCGGATGTGGCGCGGCGACTGGTTCGAGCACATCCCGCACGCCCGTTGGTTCGCCTGGACGATCGGTCTGCTGGCCGGCTTGTCGACCATGTTGGCGAACGCGGCCGGGCCGATCGTGGCGATCTACTTGCTGGCGGTCAGCTTGCCCAAGTACGAGTTCGTCGGCACGACCGCCTGGTTCTTTTTGATCGTCAACCTGAGCAAGCTGCCGATCAGCGCCAGCTTGGGACTGATTCATCCCGACACGCTGGCGATGGACGCGGCTTTGGCGCCGGCGATCGTGCTGGGCATGGTCATCGGCCGCTGGCTGGTCCACCGTATTAACCAGCGCTGGTTCGATACCCTGTTGCTAGTTTTTGCTTTGGTGGCGGGGTTGCGGCTGATGGGTATCATCTAGCGTGGAGGTGTCGCCATGCTTCTACTTCGATCTTGCGTTCTACTCGGACTGTTGGGCGTAATGGGCTGCGCGCCGGAGCGAAAGCATCTAGGGCCCGCGACGACCGAGTTCTACGAGAAGCCCGACGCGCAGAAGGATGCTGGTAAGAAGCCGGGACACGCCGAGCACACGATCGCTCACGCCGGGCTGATCGAAATCCTGCGCGTCGGCAGCCTGCGGATCGCGGCGAACGACGACGCCAAGCTCGACCAGCCGACCATCGGCGGCTATCCGATTGTGTCGATCATCACGCTCGACGAGAAAACCAGTCGCGACCTGCGTGTGATTCTGCTCGACGACAAGAATTACAACTCGCATCCGCCGGCGGCTTGCATATTCAGCCCCGGAATCGCCTTTCGACTGGTGGGCCAGGACGAGGCGATTGAACTGCTGGTGTGCTTCGATTGTGGCGACCTGGCGCGTGTCGAGGACGGCCAGCTCAAGGCGACGATCCCTTTCAGAACCGAGAAGTTCGTCGCCATGGCCAAGGAGATTTACCGCCACGATCCGGCGATTCAGGCTCTCAAACACACGCCGCCGAATTGATCGCGGCCTGGTTGACGTTCGGTCAACTTGCAGGGCACGCACCCCGTGCGTACCGAGAGAATGTGCGTATCGATCGCCGGTTGTTGATGTACTGTCGCATTAGCTAGGCATTGCACGTGGGTTGATATTGCGATCTATGGAACTGGCGAATCGCCAACAATATCAAGACGACTTGGCGAGATTGCAGCATTCGCTATTGCCAACAGCTTGTCGCCTGCCACTGCGATTCTAGTAGCTGCATTCCTCAGCCGCCTTGGCGTTTACCGCAGTTGGGCGTTCGTCGCTGCGCTCGCCGTGGGTATTGCGATCATTCCTTTGATGACGCTCATCACGTTGCTGCTCGTCTGCGTGCTCACGGGCGATTATCTTTAGAGACGCAAGGTACGCACAGGGTGCGTACCCTACGGTTGTCACTTGCCGCTGGCGGACCTTAAATACTCAAACAAATCCGCCGCTTCCTGGGCGGTCAGGTCGCTGAGGATTCTGTCGGGCATGAGCGACTTGTCGCTCCGCTGCAACTCCTCGATCTCGCTGCGCGGGACGCGGACCAGTTGCCGCTCGAGAGTCTTCAACGTCACGGCCGCGTCGGTCTGCTCGACCAGCAACCCCACGAGCGCCCGGCCGTCGGTCGTCACCAACGTGAAAGCCGCGAACGGCTCGTCGATCTTCAGCGACGGCTGCAAGACGTGCAGCAGCAGATCGGCCGGCTTGGGATATTTCTGGCGAATGTCGGCCAGCGTCGGACCGAGCGACAGGTTGCGGTTGTCCGGGTCGTGGCAATTCCGGCATCGCGCCCCGTCGCTGAAGAAGATCAGCTTCCCGCGCTCGCGATCGCCGCGCAGGTTCAAGATCACTTGCGGATCGACCGTTGTGCCGAGCGTTTGCTTCCGCTGGGCCTCGGGAATGAACGTCTCGAACAGGCCGCGGATGTCGCTGGGCGCGGCCGCTCCCGCCGTCACGGCCACTTCACGGTTGCGCAGCTTGACCGCGCCGGCGTGCAGTTGCGTCGACAGAGCCAGCGCCGAACCGGTCGTGCGGACCAGCCCACGGATCGCGGCATCGCTGTCCTTTCCCTCGGCGCGGACCAACTCGGCCACGCGTAGATTCTCGGCCAGTTCCGCCGCCAGGTCGAAGCTGGCCGCGCCGCCCGCCGGAGCAGCACTCGCGACCGGCGCACTTGCTTGCGGCACCACCGGCGGCAGCGAGCGAATCCACTCGGCCACCAGCGCCACGCCATCGCTGTCGACCACGCGCGAACCGATGTACGGCATCCGCGCATAGCCCAGCTTGGACATCCGATAGAGCAGCACGCTCCGGTACGGGTCGCCGGCGACGATCAGCCGGGCGTCGTGCAGGCCGAACGTGCCGATGCCGGTCCCCTTGTTGGTGTTCAGCTTGTCGAACGGCAGATCGCGGCGGAGGAAGAACGAGACGATGGCGTTGCCGCCGGGATGATGGCACATCGCGCAGTTGCCGTGCAGGTACGAGCGAGCCCGATCGTCGAGCGGTTGCGTCGCGTCGTGCGGATCAACCAAGCGCGACGGATCGTCGGCCGCCAACACCGGCGCGGAGGACAACACGCCTTGCGCGACCAAACGCTGCAACTGCCGAGTATCTGGCGACGCTTCACTCGGTGCAGGGCGATTGAGCTGTTGGGCTGTGAAGCCCAGGACGAACTTTGGTCCGGCGTTGTGGCACAGCTTGCACTCGTTCACCGCGTTGAAGTGCCAGGTCCGCTCAGGGAGCGCGACGGTGTAGCTCAACCCGGTCACAGGAGCGAACTGCCGGCTGGCCCCGATCGAATCGACCAACGTGGCGTCCGTGCCGGTGTCATTCCATTGGTAGGTATAAGGTCGCCAGACGCCCCGGTAGTAATGGAGCAGTTGCACTTCGAGCGGATACTCCAAGGCCGCACTGAGGGGCAGGTACAGCTCCTTGACCAGCACCGTTCCCTCGGGAAACGTCGAACTCACCTCGGGCGTCGCGGCCAGTTCGATCGTGGCCGAGCCGGGGACCGCGACCCACCGCCTGGCCCGAGCGCCGTCGACCCAGCGGGGGACGGTTACCCGGTACGGCGCGACGCCCGGCGCTGGCTCGTGCCGCGGCACCGAGGCGAACAGGCCCGTCTCGCTTAGCCGGCGCGGGAAGCTGCTTGACAAATCCGGTTCATCGTTCGGCAGCAACTCGTAAATCTGTCCGGTGAAATCGTGATCCAGCACGTACAACTCGCCGCGGCTCCCCTCGGCAAAGGCGACGATCCGCAGATCGGTGTCGCAGAGCGTGATGTGCGAGTAGGACTGGTCCTTGTCGGGTCGCACGGCCCAGATGGTCCCGGTGATGTAATCGCCATAGACGAACGCCCCGTCGAGCCCCGGCACGCGCGAGCCGCGATAAACCGGCCCGCCGATGACCGAGTTGGCCTCGGTGTGCGGGTGATCCTTGACCGGTGGCAGAATGGGCGTCGGGCCGAGTTTCACTTCGCTGCGTAGCGCGACGCGACCTTCCATCACGGGCCAGCCGCAGTTGCCGCCGCGGACGATGCGATGGACCATCTCCCACGACTCCCAACCGTTGTCGGCGGCGAAGACCTCGCCCGAGCGACGATCGATGCCGAACTTCCAAGGGTTGCGCAGGCCATAGGCCCAGACTTCGGGGCGCGCCCCGGCCAGTTCGCCGAACGGATTGTCAGCCGGGATCGAGTAAGGTTGCCCGCCGGCTGGATGATCGACGTCGATCCTCAGGATCGAGCCCAACAGATCGGTCACGTCCTGTCCAGTGGTCAGCCCGTCGGGCGGGTTCGGCCCCGAGCCGTCGCCAGTCGAAATGTACAGCAGCCCATCGGGGCCGAACTCCAAACAGCCTCCCGAGTGCCCCGCGGCGGGCCAATCGAGCAGCACTTGTTCGCTGGCGCGAGTGACGCGCGGCGGGTCCGAGCGCTCGACGGTGAACCGCGAGACCCGGGCGCGGCCGCCGTCGGGATGGACATAGGCAATATACAACTGGCGATTGTCGGCGAAGCGCGGATGAAACGCGGCGTCGAGAACCGCGAGCCAGCCTTGCCGCAATTCGGCCCGCAGGTCGATCAGCAAATCGGCGGCGGCCACGTCGGCGCGCTTGGGAAAAGTGAAGACCTTGCCGCCGATCTCGGTCACCAGCAGCCGATCGCCCCCGGGAAACTCTTCGACGCACGTCGGGCGTTGAAAGCGCAGGTTCGCGAACGCCGGCGCCACGCGATAAGGCTCGGGCGTCGTCGGCGTGCCGTGAAGCTTTGAAGTGGTCCAGGGGGCCCGCTTGCCGGCGGGGGCTTCGGCGGCAAACGCGCTTGAGATGAAAGTCGAGACCAGGACCAAGGCGGCGAGGAGAGGACGTATGAAGCGCATAGTGAATACGAGCGGGCGAGATGAAACACGGAACACAACGGGCGACATTATAGCTGGCGCGCATGTCAGGATGCGATAACGCGCCGCGGCATTCCCACCCTCGCCCCTTGTGGGAGAGGGTAGTTCGCATGGCGAACAGGGTGAGGGGTGCGCGTCAGGCGAGTGCGACGCTGATGCAGAACCCTTCTCCCACCGGGAGAAGGTGGCGGCGGTAGCCGACGGATGAGGGTCCACGTGTCCCGAGGTCACGCACTCCAATCGGTCGACGCTGACCCTCATCCGGCCTTCGGCCACCTTCTCCCGGAGGGAGAAGGGTTGGTGCGCGCCGTGGGATGAGGTTATGACTGCGAAGAAACGGACATGGCCGCTGATGGTTGCGCGGCAATCGCTGGCTCGGTCACCGTGAATTGCGCGCCGATGGCTTGGAGCTTTTGCGCCACGTCGGCGTAGCCGCGTTCCAGGTGAGCGATGCCGGCCACTTCGGAAGTGCCGTGGGCCACCAGCGCGGCCAGCACGTACGCGAAGCCTGCGCGGAGGTCGGGAATTTCGATCCGCGTGCCGCGTAGCGGCGTCGCTCCGCGGATGCGGCAACTGTGCAAGTGCCCCCGCGCGCGGAACCGGCAGGGCAGGCTTCCCAGACAGGCGCTCGTGACTTCGATATCGGCCCCCATGCGGCCCAGGGCGTCGACGTAGCCAAAGCGATCTTCGTAGACCGTTTCATGCACGGTCGATACGCCGGCGCATTGCGTCAGCATGACCACCAGCGGCTGCTGCCAATCGGTAGCAAAGCCGGGATAGACGTCGGTCTCGATGGCCGCCGCGGTCAGCTCGCGCCGCGCGCGATAGAACGTCAGGCCGCCAGCTTCGACGTCGCACGCGCCGCCGATGGCGCGGAGTGCATCCAAGAACGGTCGCATCGGTTCCGGGCGCGCGCCGACGACGCTGATTCGCCCATCGGTCGCCACGGCGGCGGCGGCGAACGACGCGACTTCGATTCGGTCGCCGATCGGCACGTGCCGCGCGCCGTGCAGGCGAGCGACGCCGTCGATGATGATCCGCCGCCCTTCGCGGACCTCGATCTTGGCCCCCATGGTGACCAGGAAGTGAATCGTGTCGAGCACCTCGGGTTCGAGGGCGGCGTTCTCGAGCGTGGTCCGGCCGACGGCCAGCACGGCGGTCAGCAAGGCGTTCTCGGTCGCGCCGACGCTGGGGTAGGGCAAGCGAACCGTCGCGCCGCGCAGGCGCGCGCACGTCGCCCGCAGTCCTTCGTCGGTCTGTTCGATTTGCGCGCCCATCGCCCGCAGAATGGCCAGGTGAAAATCCACCGGCCGCGGGCCGATGCGACAGCCGCCGACCAGCGGCACGCTGACACACCGCGCGCGATGCAACAGGGGGCCGAGCAGCAAGATTGGAATGCGGTTGAAGCCCGAGTAACGCTGCCCAACGGCGGTCGAGCGAATCTCGGGCGTGTGGACCCAGAGGGTCGAGCGATCGAGCCAGACGTGCGTGGTGCCGACGTCGGCCAGCATGGCCAAAATGGCGTCGATCTCGGTGATCCGCGGCACGCCGACGAACACACACGGCTCGGTCGTGAGCAACGACGCGACCAGTTGTTTGCCGATAGCGTTTTTGGCGGCGGCAACCGTCACCTGGCCGACCAGTGGCAGCCCACCCTCGATTTTGTATTGCCGCTCCGTCACGGGCGCCGTGTCCATCGTCTTCCTCCCTGAGTCCGCGTCCTGAGCCGTCATTCTAGCAAATCAATGCGCCATTGGTCAGGACGATTCTGCCGGGCGCGCGAAAGTAAATCGGTGATTCGTAGCGCGAGCGCCGAACGAACGCGGCACAGGAAGCGCGAGAATTTTACTACGCTGCCGAGCGGGTTTGGGTTCGTGGCGCGCTGGCGAGAGAGACGGTGCAGGCTGCTATTACAGGGGTGGCACGTCCGCAGCGCTGGGCGCGGGGAACCGGTGGCAATTTGTCGTGGTGTGGTATTCGAGGGGCGATCGTGAGTGGCCGAAGTCGTGAGACTCCAGATTTGCCGCCGCTTATGCTCTGAAGTCCTGCGACTTCAGCTACAATGCGCGGCATCGGCGCGCTTGCAAGATCGACGCTACCACGAATGGGCGATGCGAGTTTGGCGATTAAGCGGAGGGGGCCATGAACACGCCAGCCAGAGGGACGCCCAGTTTCGTCAAGACGGCCGCGCTGTTCCTGGCCGGGGGCGCGGTGACGGCACCGTTTTCGGCGTCGCTCTATATGTTGTCCACCGGCGTCAGTTTGGCCTGGGTGCTGACGGTGGGAATGGTCGTGCCGACGTTCACCTGGGCCGTGCAGCTTTCGGCTGCGGCGTTATTGCTGCCAGCCGCGGCCCGCGACCGCTATCACAACGCGCTCGGCTGGGTCTGCTGGTGGGGCTCGGTGGCGCTGTTGCCGGGGGCGGTTTACAACTTTATGGCGACCGAGCCGGCGCTGTGGCTTTCGGCGGCGAATGTGTTGGCCAGCGTGGCGGTGATGGCGGTCGATTTGTTCCGCCGGGCGCGGAGCGACGGCATCTCGGCGGCGTGGCCCGTGAGCTTTTGCGCGACGATCGCGCTGAACATGGCGATCTTCGTCGCGTCAAGCTGGTCCTGGTGGCCGGCGAAGTGAGCGAGCGTATTTCGCCGCGCTGCTTCGCACTGGTGGGCAAGCCGCCAGTGGCACCCGATTCGATCGGGCATTCGACCACGACAGGCACGGGGCCAAAGACGCAAGCGACCACGACGGCACGACGGACACGACGTAATACCAGAATGTCTGACGTCGTGCTCGTCGTGTCGTCGTGGTCGAATCTGGTCTTTCGTAAACAGATGGGTAGCCCAGACAACTCGCTTGTCTGGGCGGCGCAGCCGCAAGAGGGTTCAGGACCGTTGTTCCATTGCCCTCTGGTCGCTGCGCGACACCGACAACAAGTTGTCGGTGCTACCCTTGGCGAAAATGTCGCTTGCTTAGTTCGACGTCACCGAGCGGGCGGTCGGGGCTTTCAGCACTTCGATCAGGTAGGCGTCGATCGACTTGTGCTTGGCGTCTTTCGCGTCGGGGTAGTACAACTCGCACGGCACGCCCGCCTCGCGGCAGTGTTCCTGCAGCTTGACGCCGAAGTTGGCCGAGTGGGTCGGATCCTTCTCGGGCTGACCCAGGTTCGGCGGCAAGCCGTACGTCATGTAAACCGGCGGGTCGTCCTTGGTCACCAGCGCGTACGGCGAGTACTCGGCGATCCAAGGGAGAATCGTGTCGCGCTTGGCCAGGAACTCGCCAAACGCCGACAGCTTCTGGGCCGGGTCTCCCTTGAACGCAAACGCGTGGCCGCCGTAGCTGCTGTTGGGCGTCCAGTCTTTCATCTGTTGCGGGTCGAGCGAAGTCTGCGCGCCGTTGACGGCCGCGCACCACAGGCGCGTCGATTCGCGGGCGATCGGGTCGCTATTGCCGCTGTCGGCCAGATCGTCATGAAACGCCAGCCACAACGACGAGCACGCGCCGGCCGAGCCGCCCGTGGCGCCGATCCGCTCCTTGTCGATGTTCCATTCGGCCGCTTTGCTGCGCACGGTTTGCAGCGCCCGGGCCGCGTCGTGCAGCGGCGCTTTGACCGGCGGCGAGACGTCCTGGGCCTGCGAGATGTAACGATAGTTCACGGCCGCGACTGAAATCCCCGCGTCCAGATAAGCCTTCGGGCTGAAGCCGTTCTTGTCACCCCCCATCCAGCCACCACCGTGGATGTAGAACACCAGCGGGGTGGGACGATCGCTCTTGGCCTGATAAAAGTCGAGCACGTTCCGCTCGAACGGGCCATAGCGCAAGTCGGCGACCGTCGGCTTCATCGAGCGGCGCGGCGGGCCTTTCAAGCTGGCGATCAGGTACTCTTCGATCGACTTGTGCTTGACGTGCGGCGCGTCGGGATAGACCAACTCGCAATCGACGCCTAGACTCTGGCACTTCTCTTGCAGCTTGACGCCGTAGTTAGCCGTGTGGGTCGGATCCTTTTGTTCCTGCCCCAAGGCCGGCGGCGAGGTGTAGATCAAATAGACCGGCGGGTCGTCGGCCGTGACCAGTCCGATCGGCGAGTACTCCTTGATCCAGGGCAAGACTTCTTCGCGATGCTCGAGGAACTCGGCGAAGTTCTTGTCACGCGACTTGAGGTCGTTCGGGTCCATGAAGCCAAAGGCGTGCCCGCCGTAGCGACTATTGAGGGTCCATTCCTTGAGTTCCTTGGGATCAAGCGAGGTCTGTGCGCCGTTCACAGCCGCGGTCCACAGCCGGGTCGATTCGCGGGCGATTGGGTCTTCGCTGTTCTTCTTGGCCATGTCGTTGTGAAATGCCAGCCACAGCGACGAACAGGCCCCGGCCGAGCCGCCGCTGGCGCCGATGCGCTGCTTGTCGATGTTCCACTCGGCGGCCTTGCTGCGGACGAACTGCAGCGCGCGGGCCGCGTCTTCGAGCGGCGCCTTGACCGGCGGCTTCACGCCGGCCAGTTGCGCCTGCCATGAGTAGCGATAGTTGATCGAGACGACCGAAATGCCGGCGTCGAGGTACGGCTTGGGATTCAGTCCCTTCTTGTCGCCGGCCACCCAGCCGCCGCCGTGAATGAAGAACAACAGCGGCGTGGGCCGAGCCGCCTTGGCCTGGTAGAAGTCGAGCACTTGCCGTTCGTGGTCGCCGTAGCGCACATCGGCCTGGGTCGGCGCGAGGGCCGGCGCTTTGGGCTTGGCCGCGGCGGTCGGCGCGGCGGGATTCGGTGCCTCGGCTTTCGGCGCGTCGGGTTTCTGTGTGTCAGCGGCGCACAGCGACAGCAGCGGCAAGAACATCAAGGCGGCAACGACGAGCGTGCGTTTCATGGCAAGCGTCCTCAGGCAAGTTCGTGACAGGCGGGGGGTTCAACGGCAGGATCGACCCTAAGAGTGTAGGCAGACGAACGGGGGCGGCACAACTGTGGCCCAGGATAGTGTTGGTTTTGCCCTGCCAAATACCCTGTTTCTCTTTCGCGACGGGCCAAGTCTCTGGAAAGCAGAGATTAAGCGCCATACCGATGGAATGTTCGTCAAAGGGGGTGTATACAAAACGCAAACTTCTCTTGACTTGTTTGCATTTTGTAAATATGCTTGAGGTAAGTCAGGAAGCGCGCCGATGCACATTATTGCCCAACCCGCCATTAAGACGGCCCAGCAACGCCATCCTGCGGCGAGGAGTTGGTTGGACAACTGGTGGCTGGTTGCGGGCAAGGCTGCCTGGGTGCGACTGGCGGACGTGCGGCTGGTCTATCCCACGGCTGACGAAGTTGGTCAGTGCCTGGTGTTTGATGTCCGGGGCAATGACTTTCGGCTCATCTGTCGCGTGACCTATGCCAATCGGTGGACTGAGGGAACGCTGCTAATCAAGCATTTCTTGACGCACGCCGAATACGACAAAAACAAGTGGTGTCAGGACTGCATTCCCACGAAGAGGAAGCGATGAGCACGGTCACGGAATATCGCACCCTGTTGACCCGGTACACTCCGCGGCCGATTCGTTCCGCTCGCGACTATCGCCGCATGGTGGCGTTGCTCGAAGAGTTGATGACGCCCCATCCGGACGAGGCGCGCAGTTTGTTGATCGAAATGCTGGCCACGTTGATCGAAAAGTACGAGGCGCGCGAGCAGGCGGCGCCGGCCAGCGATCCGGCGGCCATGCTCGCCCATTTGCTCGCGGCCCGGCAGGTCAGGCCGGCTCAGGTGGCGAGCGCAACGGGCATTCCACCCGCCACCATCAGCAACGTCCTGGCCGGTCGTCGCGGCATCAGCAAGCAAAACGCCGTCAAGCTCGGCGGATATTTTCGCGTTTCGCCCCTCGTGTTCTTGACCCTGACCGGTTCGGGCGATCGGCCGGTCAAGAAGCCGGCAAAACAATCGTCGGCCCAAAACTGATCTGGCCCAAGGCGGGTTACCTCTCAGGCCGCACACCTGGCGACGGAAAACATTGTCATGCAGTTTCAGGAATCCCTCACGTCGCTATGAACGTCACCTGATGCACGCCGTGCCAGCCGTAGCCGGCTGGGTTCCAGTCGATCGCACCGTCCAGCGGTTGCGTCCGACCCAAGGCGTCGATAGCGCGGCACATGATCGCGTGCCGCCCCGGCGCGAAGCTTAGCTCCGCTTGCCACGGGTACCAGGCGTATGGGCTCGCCGGCACCGTCAACTCGGCACGCTGCCACGACTGGCCGCCGTCGTGCGACAGTTCGACCGCGACGATTCGCGCGGTTCCGTCGTTCCAGGCCACGCCGCGCACGGCGAGCTTGCCGCTGGCCACCTGCTGGCCCTCGAGCGGGGCGAAGATCGTGCTCTTGATTCGCATGCCCCAGTTCGGCTCGCTGTTGTCGAGCCCGTAATCGAACGCCGCGCCAGGCTTGACCGGCCGCAGCGGTGTCCGGTAACGCTTCACCTGGTGGTGGTTCGCCGTCTCCTGCGATTCAAGCCGCAACCGCGACAGCCACTTCACGTGCATCGTGCCATAGTAGCCCGGCGTGACCAGCCTGAGCGGGCCGCCATGCACCGCCGGCAACGGCTCGCCGTTCAGGTGCGTGGCCAACAGCGCGCGATCGAGCGCGTCGGCCAGCGGGATGCTGTGTTCAAAGTCGGCGTCGGCCGCGCTGGCCGGGCGGTCCTGACCTTCGGCGGTCAGAAACCTGGCCGCCGCGTGCGGCCGCGCGTCGAGCGCTTCGAGCACCGAGCGCAACATCGCGCCGCGGAACCGCACGTTGGCCACGGCGCCTTGGCTCCATTGACTCCCCTTGGCGGGGGCGGCGCGACTGAAACTGGCGCGGCCATTGCCGGAACATTGCAGCACCATTTCGGTTTCGACCTGTGGCAACTCGGCTAGCCGGGCTAGGGTGATCGCGCGCGGAAACTCGACCAGGCCCGCGACTTCGACGGTCCAATCCTTGACGTCGGCGGGCGCGAGCGTGAGCGCCCAGGCCGGCTGCTGGTTGTTGCGGACGAACAACGCCTGGGCCGGCGTGATGTTCCGCTCGCGCAGCAGTTCGAGCGGCGTCTCGATCTCAAGCACCTTGGTATTGTGAACGATCAGCCGGCGGTCCTTGCCGGCCAACAGCGCGTCGGCCGTGGGCAAGGCCGGCTTGTCGGCGGCCGCCGCGCGATGACCAGCCGCGAGTGCCGCCATCCCGACCGATGCGCCAACGAGCACGGTGCGCCGGTCCAGTTGCGGTCGGGCGTCTTGATCAGACGGACGGTGATGCAATGGCATGACGATTCTCCTGCGGGCGCGGCGGGGGGCGATGCGCCGTCATTTTAGGACAGGCGTGCGCAGTTGTCATGGCAAATCGGAGCGTCAGAACTCCTCGATTGGCCAGTTCGCTTCGCGCCGCGCGTTAGCGTCCGGGTGGCACGCCCGTCCTTCGGGCGTGGGGAAGTAGGTACTATCCTTGCAATTATCGTGGCAATTCCCCACGCCCTGCGCTGCGCTTGGGACGTGCCACCCACGCGACACGCTCGCGAGAGCTGCTCTAGCCAGATAATCAACGCTCGTTGACCAGTCGCACATCGTCGACGTAATACGACCGGGCTTCCTTGCTATGGCTCGAGAAGCCGCACCAGTCGAGCGCCTTCCACTCGGCGATCTGGCATTTGAGCTGTCGGAATTGCCGCGGCTCGGCATTGGGGAGCGTCACCGCCAGGTTCCAATGACCGTCGGCGCGCTCGCCCAGCGGCGCGCGAATCTCCAGGTGAACCCAAGCGTCGCTTGGCAACTCGAGCAAGGTTTGATTCGCCACCATCAATCGCCCCGCGCTGATCAAGATCGCCGGCCCGGTGCGATAGGCGCTCCCCGCGTCGCGCCACTCGTGACGCAACGTCACCCCCGAGTCCAGCCGCAAATCGAACGCCAGCTTCGCTTCGCCGCTGGTGTACTTCGGCTTGTAAAAGAAGTGTGGGTTGAACTCTTTGGCCAGCCCCACGGCATCGGTCACCTGCAGCGAGCGCTGGCCGTGGCTGGCTTGCTGGTCGGTGACGGCGATCTTGTCCCCCTTGTTCTCGACGTTCACCTGCGCGCGGCGTGGCGGTTGACCGACGGCGGTGGTTTCAAAGCCGTCGTCGATCGAGAACGGCGGCGTCGGCGGCGGCGGGGTCATGGCCGCGTAAGTCACGCTGCTGGCCAGGGCGCGCCACGCTTCGTCGCCATAAACACCCGCCTGGCTGGCGTCGAACGGCACAAAGCCGATCTCGCTGGCCGGCGAATCGGGCTGCAAGCGGAAATCGTCCCGCTCGGGGGCCACGAACCGCGGGTCGCGCACGATGCTGCCGGCGTCCTTGCCGCGCTTCTGCCAGGCCGCGAACGTTTCGCCCTGGAAATCGAGCGGCCGACCGCTGGCGTCGAAGTACAAATTGTGGTCGACGCGCACCTGGTCATCGCGCCAACTGCCATCGAGCAGCGTCCCTTGGTTGAAGTAGACGATGTTCCGCTCGAACGTGAAGGACAGATGATCCTCCACGCGCGAGCGTCGCAACTGATGCTCGGTGTTCAGGGCAAAGATGTTATTACGAATGACATTCTCGCGGCCGAAGTGCTGGTGATAGCCGCCGCTCTTGGTCCGATAGACCAGGTTGTTCTGCATGACGATGCCGGTGCTTCCTTCATCGTTGTACAGTCCCCACCCGCCGTACGACCACGACAGCACGTCGTGAATCACGTTGTTGTTGAGCGTGGTGCCGGGCGAGGGGCCGAGTGTGTAGATGCCCCCCATGTCGCTCAACATCCCCCAGCCCAGGTGATGAATGTGGTTGAAGTCGATCGTGTTCCGCGCGGCCAGACTTTCGGCGTAGCCCCATCGCCAGCCGACCGACACGCCCGTGTAGTAGAAATCGGCGATCTCGTTGTGCGTGACGCGGTTGTCGCCGCTGTGGCCGATCCACACCCCGACCGCGTGCGGGAAGACCCGGCCACCGTGGCGGATGATGTTGTTGTCGACCGTCACGTTGCTGGTCCGCTCGGACTCCTTGGCCGCGATTCCCATCTCGCCGATCCGAATGCCACCGGCCCCCAGATCGTGGATGTGGGAATGCACCACCTTCACGTCGCGGCAGCCGCGCCGGAACCAGAGGCCATAGCCGCCCGTATGGCTGACTTCGCAGTTGTCGAACGTGATATGCCGCGCGCCGTCGGCCATGACGGCGGCTTCGATTTGGGCGGCCGCTTGGCTTGGGTCGACGCCTTTTTTGGGAGTGATCCAGGCCGAATGTTGCAGCGCCAGGCCCTGGAAATTGAGGTGCTCGACGAATTGTTCGGATGCTGGATTGCCCTGAAAGATCAACAGCTTTTCGGCCACCGACGCGATGGCTCGGACCGTGGCCAACTTCTCGCCCGGCCGTGGCCAGTAGTAAAGCTGGCCGGCGCGGTCGAGGAACCACTCGCCTGGTTCGTCGAGAGCCGCGCGATAGTTCTCGAGCGTGTAACCGGTATCGGTCATCAGGCGGTTATGCGCGGCCATCGGCGCGCCGTGAATCATCAACTCCCCGCGCGTCGTTTCGGCGCTGTCGAGAAAGCGTCGCGTGATGTTCCACTTGTGGTACGCGGTCAGTTGCACGTCGCCGAGTTCCTGGGGCGACAAGCCGGCGAGCGTTGTCAACTCGGCCGGCGCGACGAACACGGTTTGTTGCGCTTGCGGGGGGCGAGTATTTGGCAACGGCTCTTCGGCCACGTCGAGCATGTAATTGAAGAACTGGTTCGGCGTCCGGGCTCGCGTGGCCCGCAGGCCGTTGATGTACAACTGCTCGAACCGCCAATTACCGGCGGCCACTTCGGGAATCTTTGCGACCCACAAGCCCTCGTACTGCCAAAAGCCGGGAATCACTCGGCCGCCGCTCAACACCGGCTTGGCCCCGGGCGCCGCCGCATAGGTGATCGGCGCGTCGGCCGTGCCACTGTCCCGCGGATCAAAGATGACCGGCTCGGTGAGGTAATAGTAGCCGGTGGCGAACCGCACGTTGATCGGCCCGGCTGTTCGCTCCTTCGCCGGCAAGCGACGAATCGCGTCGCGCGCGCCGGCCAGCGAAGCCAACGGCCCGTTGGTGCGCTCGGCATTCGGCTCGGCCACTCGCCCCGACCAGCGATCATCACCGCGCGGATCGACGTACAAGTCGAGCGCCCGCGCCGACGATGCGGCACATGCCACGACCAACAGCGCCACGGCGAGCAGCCATCGCCCGATTGTTTTCATCAAAGCACCTCAAACCTACACGCGAATGAAAATCTTGCGCACGTACAGAAACCGCGCCAACAGCACGACCAGCGCCAGCCCCACCAAGGCGACCATCACATCGCCGGAGCCCGTGGCGACGCGCGTGTTCAGGTACTGGCTGACGCTGCCGCCGACCAGCCGCGCCGCGATCGACGGAAAGCCCAACAGTTGCGAGCCGATGTAAAGCGTGATCGCGTTGCAACCAATCCAGACGAACGGCCGGCACCAGGTACGCCACTGCCGCACGTCGATCAAATAGTAAAACGCGGCCAGCAGCCAAATACTGTAACCCGCCGCCAGCAACACGAACGACGACGACCAGATTCTCTTGATCACCGGGAACTGCCAACTCCACCCCCAGCCGAGCAGCGCACAGACAGCCCCCGCCGCGATCAGCCCCAGAACTTTCCGACCCGGCGAAGTGTGTGGACACCTCAGCCACATGGCCGCCACCATGCCCAACAGCGGCAACGCAATCGACGGCAGCGTGCTGAGCAACCCTTCGTTGATGTAATAGGTCTGCGCCTTGCGCCCCGGCAGGTATAAGAAGTCGAGATAGTTGGTCAGGTTGCGTCCTTCTTCGTACAAGCCGCTGGTACGCGCGCTGACCGCCTGGGCAATTTCGTGCGGTCGCTCGGAGCCGATCTCTTTGGCGATTTTCTGGACGTGCTCTTTGTCGAGCTGCAAATCGGGAAACGGCACATAGGTCACGAGCGCCCAATAGCCAATCAGCAGCGCCGCGGCGATGCCGAGCAAGGCCCCCGGGCGGCGGACCAGGCAATAGACGAGCGCTGCCGCCAGGTAACAGGCCGCGATCCGTTGCAACACGCCGCCGAGCGCGATGTCGGGCCAGGGCTTGGCCAGCCCTCCCGAGTAAAACACGCCGAGCGCAAACAGCAGCAAGCTGCGGCGCACGATCCGCGCGGCGACCTGGCCGCGCGAGCCAGAGGCCAGGGCCTTGTCGAGCGAATAGACCGTCGAGATGCCGACGATGAACAAAAACAACGGGAAGATCAGGTCGTAGCAGCGAAACCCTTCCCAGGTGACGTGCTGCAACTGCTCGGCCAGGAACTGCGTCGCGCGGCTCGGCGACAGCTTTTCGAGCGCCCGGGCCACCGACGCCCCGCCGATGATCCACAACATGTCAAAGCCGCGCAAGGCGTCAACGCTTTCGAGCCGCGGCGTTGCTTGCCCGCTGGGGGTGCTTTCCTCGTTGGGCGCGACTTGTTCAGCCATGATTGAAACCTTTGCGTGCGATGCGAGCCGGCAGGTTCTAGCCAGCGAGGCAGTGCGGCCATCCGGCCCTGGTCAGGATAACGGTTCTCAAGGGGCATCGCATGCGGGAACTTGCCGAGGCTGGAAATCTCGCCGACAATAGCGTTGGCCGCCGGTCGAATCGTACGGCGAGCCGAGAGCGTGCTTCAATTCGTTGTCGTGCGCCTGTCTTGGCCGTCATTCCCGCGCAGGCGGGAATCTAGAGGGGAACCGCAACCACTAGATTCCCGCCTGCGCGGGAATGACGGAATCAGGGCTGGCACTTGATGTCTGATTGCGCGTTGAATCATCCCCAGGAGCTGCGTCCCATGTCCACGCCCGCCCGCTACCCCGAGCTGACCATCGCCGGCGCGCCGCGGCAGATGGGTCGCCAACTGGGCGAAGCGGCGGGCGAAACGATCCGCACGTTCTTCGACAAAGCGCTCGAACAGCTCGACAAGCGAATGCGCTTGTCACGCGAGCGGGCTATGAACGCGGCGGCCCGGGCGATCCCGCTGGCCGAGGCCTACAGTCCCGACTCGGTCGAGGAACTGCGCGGCATGGCCGAAGCGTCGGGCTTGTCGCTCGAGGCGTTGATGCTGCTGCAGATTCGCAACCAGTTCCGACCCCTGTCGGACGAAGGCTGCACGTCGTTCGCATTGCAGGGGCACGGTCCTCGGCACGGCGGCGGGATCGTGGCCCAGAACTGGGACAACGACCCAGGGCTCGATCGCTTTACGATCGTCCTCACGCGCCGCCCGGCCGACAAGCCGGCCTTGCTCAATCTGACCCAGGCGGGCTTGATCGCTTACATCGGTTTCAACGCGGCGGGGATCGGCGTCTGTCTCAACTCGCTGCCCGCGCCGATGGGCGAACTGGGCGTGCCCCACTACTTCACGGTCCGTGGCATCTACGGGTCTGACTCGTTGTCGAAGGCGGTCGAGCGCGTGCGGCAGGCCGACCGGGTGATTCCGGCGAACCTGATGTTGATCACGCCGCAGGGGCCGGCCGACCTGGAAGTGACGATCGACGCGGTCCACGTGTTGCAGAACGCCGCGACGCAAGGGCTGGCCCACGCGAACCATTGCCTGCATCCCGACCTGCTGGCGACCAACGACCAGTTTCCCGAGCTCATCCAGTCTCACGCGCGGCAGCGGCGGATCAACCGATTGATCAACTTTGAACAGTCGCGCGACCTGACGGTCGACGATGCGAAGCGAGCGCTCGCGGATCACGACGGCCACCCGCGTTCGATCTGCCGGCACGCGAACGACGATCCCGAGACCGGCGATTGGCAGACCGTCTTCTCGGTCGTCATGGAGCCGAGCGCGGGTCGGATGCACGTCACCCGCGGCACCCCGTGCGACCATCCGTACGAGGTTTACCAGTTGGGATGAGGCGTGCGTGCCGCGCGCGGGTAGCCATCACCACTGGGCCAGCGCAAACCCTTCTCCCTCCGGGAGAAGGTGGCCGAAGGCCGGATGAGGGTCCACGCTCCACTTCCAATCGCGCCAGCCTGGGGTGCCCCCTCACCCGGTTCGCTGACGCGAACCACCCTCTCCCGCAAGGGGCGAGGGTCAGGAAGCAAGTCGCGCATCTCGCAAAGTTATCGCCGTAGGTCAGGCCTTGGTCTGACATCATTGTGCTTGCCGGATGCGAGCTCGGTGTCAATCTTGTTGAATCCACAGCATTGTCAGGCCAAGGCCTGACCTACGGCTCTGACCTACAAGACTGGGATGCCGCTGAGTAGCCAGATTCCGTTGAACGCGGGTACCGGTTTCGGCTAGAATTGGTGGTCCTGCACCTCCTCCCCCGTTGACCCGCCCGCTTTGACTCCCGCGCGACTTCTGCCCCATGCTCACGATTCAATCGTCGGTTCGTTCTCACCGGTTTTGCGATCATCGCTCGCGGCGCGACTTTCTGCGCATTGGCGGGCTGGGGCTGGCCGGGCTGACGTTGCCGCAACTGTTGCGGGCCGAGAGCGAGCGCGGCGCGCGGTCGCACAAAGCGGTAATCATGGTCTACTTGCCGGGCGGGCCGCCGCACCAGGACATGTACGACCTGAAGCCCGATGCGCCGGCCGAGATTCGCGGCGAGTTCGACCCGATCAACACCAACGTGCCGGGCATTCAGATTTGCGAACTGCTGCCGCGCCTGGCCGGCATGATGGACAAGTTCGTCCCCATTCGCTCGATCGTCGGCTCGATCGGCGATCACGCTTCGTTCCAATGCTTGTCCGGGCGGAGCGATCGCAAGCAGCCTCCCGGCGGCTGGCCCGAGTTCGGCTCGGCCGTGGCCAAGGTGCAAGGGGCGACCAGCGAATCGGTGCCGCCGTTCGTCGGGCTGTCGCCGCGGATGCAGCACAAGCCGTACAACTCGGGCAAGCCGGGCTTCCTCGGCCCGGCGCTCGCGCCGTTCCAGCCCAACGGGGACGGCAAAGAGGACCTGGTGCTGCAAGGAGTCACGCTCGAACGACTGGCCGATCGGCAACAGTTGCACCGCGCGCTCGATCAATTGAACGCCAACCTCGACGGCAGCGGCATGATGGGGAGCCTCGACGCTTTTCATCAGCAAGCGGTCGGCATGCTCAAGTCGAATCGCCTGGCCCACGCGCTCGACATCAGCAAGGAGTCGCCCGAGACCCTGGCGCGCTACGGCAAGAGCACGGCCAAGCACCAAGGGGACGGCGCGCCGCGGCTGACCGAGCAGTTCCTGATTGCCCGTCGGCTGGTCGAAGCCGGCGTCCGCTGTGTGACGCTCAGCTTCAGCTTCTGGGACTTTCACGGGCAGAACTTCCGCGGCTCGCGCGAGAACATGCCGGTCTTTGACCAGGCGATCACGGCGCTGGTCGAAGACTTGTACGCCCGGGGCTTGGATAAGGACGTGACGGTCTGTGCCTGGGGCGAGTTCGGTCGCACGCCCAAGATCAACAACAACGCCGGCCGCGATCACTGGCCCAACGTCTCGTGCGCGCTGCTGGCCGGCGGCGGCCTGCGCACCGGCCAGGTGATCGGCTCGACCGATCGGATCGCGTCCGAAGCCAAGGACCGCCCGGTCCACTTCCAGGAAGTGCTGGCCACGCTCTACAACCGGCTGGGCATCGACGGCAACCAGGTCACGCTCAACGACCTGGCCGGCCGTCCGCAATACCTGGTCGATCACTACCAGCCGCTGCGCGAGTTGATCTAAGGGCCTCGCCGGCCGGGCAGTTGGGCGAAGCGGCTCGAGTACGCGAGATCAATGATGGAACCTGTGCGTCCGCTGGCGATGCCGACGTCGTCTTGGCTTGCGTGGAGTGTCGCGCTCGTCACCTCTGCATTAGCCGTCTGGGGCTGGCTCCGTCACAGCGAACCGGTTCCGGTGGTCGAACCTATGGAGAGACCAGCGACCGCAGTGGCTCAGGCGTCCAATGAGCAAGCACAGCAAGAGGTGAGCAAGGCCGACGGCGAAGGCATGTATGTTTCGCCCACGGCTGGTCCTCCGCTCGATCTCAAGTATCTCGCGCGCGGCACACAAGGGGTCATCGCCCTCCGCCCCGCCGAATTGGTTCTTCATCCCGAGGGTCGCAAGCTGCTCGACCCTGATGTAACGGGGTATTTTGCCCGGTGGATGCGCTACGCGCTGCCCAAGGAGACAGGTACGACGCTGGGCAATATCGAACTGTTGTTGATCGGCAGCAAGTGGAACGATTCGCACTATTGTAAAGTCCTGTACTTTCGCGATCCTGTTCCCATTTCACACCTGATTGCCAACAAGGAATGGCATGCCCAAACGGTGGAGATCGAGGGCCAAACGATTCTCAGAGATCAGAATCGGGGGAGTTATTGGCAACCTCCCGGAGAAAACGGTCGCGTTCTCGTGATCGCGAAGTTCGAAGCGCTGCCCGACCTCATTCGAGGCAAGCCAGCTGACTTGCCTCCGGCGACCCTCGCGCTCCTCAAGCAGAGCGATGCGAATCGACATTTCACGATGGCCGCAGCGCCATATTTTGCACTCAACAATTCGGGATTATTCAATCGGACTGCGAATTATCTGTTCAATCCAGTCGCGTGGTTCCTGACGGGCTTTGCTGGAGACTTGCCTAGCCATGTTCCCGCGCGAGACGCGCTAGAGTCCGTACCGGCCGTGTTGTTTAGCGGCCACCTGGACGACGAGCGATCATTTGCCGAACTGCTCATCGCACAAGCCGATGCCCGCGCCGACCATTTGGAAGCGGCGCAACCCTTCGTGGACCGGATCAATCGGTTGGATCAACTGGCCAACCGCTATATCCAGAAGCTCGATGAGGGGCCGCTGGGCCGCAACCTGTCGCTCATCTATCCGGACATGGTTCGGGCGCTGCGCAAGTATACGCGCGTCGGAGCGGCCGACGGTCGAATCGTGATCCGGTCCTATCTGCCGGTCGAAGCGCCACGGAACTTGCTGGTGGGTGCGCGCCTTTGCCTCGGCGAGCGGCCAATGCCATGGGAATCGCCCAATCCGAATTCGCTTGAGGCCAGATTGAACCGCCTCATTACGTTTGAAGTCGGTTTCGGCACGTTGGAACAAGCGATACGAATGCTTTCGGAAGAACTCGACTTTCCGATCACCATTCGCGAGCAAGACCTACAAGTGCAAGAGAGAATAACAAGCATCAAGCGGTTTCACGAGCATAAGGCGCCGGCTCGCAAGATTCTGGTCGAGATTTTGAAGGAGTACAGCCCCGACGGAAAGCTGGTGTTCATTATCAAATCCACACCTGACGGCAGCCAGGAAGTAGTGATCACTACCCGCGCCGCGGTCTTCAAGAATCAGGAAAACCTGCCGACGGAGTTCGGCGGCGTTACCGAATTGCTTGCACGGCGTACGACGCTTTCATTCCCGCGCAATAGCCTGGAAAAGGCGCTGGAGATGCTGTCTGAAAACACGAACATCCCAATCACGATGCGCGAACAAGACCTGCAATTGGAGGGCATTACGCGCGGTTCATCGTTTGGCATTCATGAGGTTGACAAGCCCGCGCGGGAGATTATCCGCGCGCTGCTAGAGCGAAGTTCGCGGAAAGACAAGGCCGTCTTCGTCATCCGTCGCAAGCCCGACGGGAGCGGCGAAGAAGTCGTCATCACCACGCGCGCCGCTGTGATCAAGAACGGCGAGCAACTACCGCCGGAGTTCGCGAAGTAATTCGGTGCGGGCGTGCCTCAAGTCGAGCTCGGTCCAAATTCGGCCTATTGGATAGCCTGATCGCTTGAGCTGGATTGGACGTGCCGCCCCCGCGAGAATTGACCTGATTGCGTACATGCCCGGCTAGCGTGCAATGCCCCACCGCGCGGGTTATACTGTCCGGCGTTGGCACACGCGCTCGATCAAGCCGAGCTGGCTTTCCTCTGGCCGGCGCCGTCGCACCATCACCCAATCCACTTCATCGCCAGGCCTTCCTGCGGGAGTCACCGTCATGTCCAAGCAATCTCGGCGTTCGTTCTTGAAGCACTCGGCCTTGGGGGGCGTGATCCTCGGTCTGTCGGCCAAGAGCTACCGCTCGACGTTCGCCGCCGAAGCGCCCAGTGAGCGGGTGCGCGTGGGCATGATCGGCGTGGGGAACCAAGGCGGCCCCAAGAACAACATGAAGTACTTCCTCAAGAACATCGTCGCCATGTGCGACTTGGACCAGAACTACCTGGCCGAGGCGGCCGACTTCTTGAAGAAGCAAGCCGATCTGACCGCGACGCTGACCGACGACTATCGCCGCGTGCTCGACGCCAAGGACGTCGACGCCGTGGTGGTGACCGTGCCCGACCAGTGGCACGCGCTGATGACCATCGACGCCTGCAAGGCGGGCAAGGATGTCTACTGCGAAAAGCCGCTCACGCTGGTCATCGGCGAAGGGCGGCCGATGATCGACGCCGCGCGCAAGTACAACCGCGTGGTGCAAACCGGGACCATGCAGCGTAGCGGTCGTGAATTCAAGCTGGCCGTCGAGCTGGTGCAAAAGGGAATCGTCGGCAAGGTTCACTCGATCAACGTCACGCTGCCCAGCCCGAACTGGATTGCCCGCGCTGGCCAGCCCGTGCCGAACAGTAATCCTCCCGCGGGGTTCGACTATGACCGCTGGCTGGGCCCCGCGCCGTATCGGCCCTACAACAAGAACCACGTTCACTACCTGTTCCGCTTTTACTGGGACTACAGCGGCGGCCAGCAGACGAACTTCGGCGCGCACCACTTGGACATTGCGCAATGGGGCCTGGGCATGGACGACAGCGGCCCGGTCAGCGTCGAAGGGACAGGGGTCTTCAATGCGGACGGCTGGTACGAAACGCCCGACACGACCGATTTGAAGTACACCTATGCCAACGGCGTGGTAATGAGCTGTCGCCAGAAGCTGAACACCAAGGGCACCGACCAAGGGACCGAGTTCATCGGCGACAAGGGGAGCCTGTTCGTGTACCGCGGCGGGCTGAAGACCAATCCGCCCGAACTGCTCAAGGACATCGAGCCGCTCAAGGTCGTCAACGCCCAGGCCAACCAGGCCCACGTCGACAACTTCTTCGATTGCGTCAAGTCGCGAGCCAAGCCGGCGGCCGACATCGGCATTGGCCATCGCTCGGCCACGGTCTGTCACTTGGGCAATATCGCGATCCGCACGGGCAAGAAGATTCAGTGGGACCCCCAGGCCGAAACGATCGTCGGCGATTCCGAAGCCGCCAAGTGGCTGACCAAGGAATACCGCAGCCCGTATCGCCTGAGCTAGCCGACGATTTTCAAATCGGCGTAGCGCGCGTTTTCAGGCCGTCATTCCCGCGCAGGCGGGAATCTAGATGGCTGGTCGCGCGCCTGGATTCCCGCCTGCGCGGGAATGACGGAACCAGGGCTGGCGTTTACTGCCTGGTTCAACCGAGCCGGTAGCTGCAAAGGGCATAAAGCCGCCGGCTTTGGAAACATACTGACGCCACAATGAACCGTGATGCGGCCTCTATTACCGAGAACCCGTCGTCAGCTCAACCGTTCAACTACGCCTGTCGCGTCAGCGAGTAAACGCGGTCGGGGCGCGTGTAGCCGAGCAGCGTGGCGTCTTTTTCGTAGCGCATGCCGAGCTTTTCCGCCCCGCGGATCGAAGCCGCGTTTGGCGCATCGGCCAGGGCGATCAGTCGAGTGAGCCCAAGCTCACCAAAGGCCACGTCGCGCACCGCCAGCGCCGCTTCAGCGTCCAGGTTCCGCTTCCGCGGCGGCCAGCGTCTCCTCGATCACGTCGAACAGCTCTTGCGGCCGAATCGGCTTGGAAACGTAGGCGTCCATGCCGGCTTCCAGACACCGTTCGCGGTCCCCCTTCATGGCGTGGGCCGTCATGGCGATGACCGGCACGTGCTGGCCGGTCGCTTGTTCGCGCTGGCGCAGCGCCGCCGTCGCTTCAAAGCCGTCCAGCTCGGGCATCTGGACGTCCATCAACACCAGGTCGAAGCGCTGTTGCTCATGGGCATCGAGCGCCTCGCGCCCGGTGTTGGCCACCACGATCTGATGCCCCCATTTCTCCATCAGTCGAACCGCCAGCTTTTGATTCACCAGGCTGTCTTCGGCCAGCAGCACCCGCAACGGCCGGCGCGGCTGGAATTCAAGCGGCGCGGCCGCCGGCCGGCGCGACAGATGCGCGCCGCGCAGATTGTTCATAATCGTGTCGAGCAACTCCGACTGCTTGATGGGCTTGTTCAAATAGGCGGCAAAGCCGAGCGATCGGCTCCGCGTGCGATACTCCGGTTGCAGGGCCGACGAAAGCATCATCAAGGTTGCCTGCGCCAATTGAGGGTTCTGTTTCACTTGTTCGCCGAGCGCGAAGCCGTCCATGCCGGGCATCATGCAATCGACCAACACCAGCGGATAGGCGTGTCCGTGTTCGGCGGCATGTCTCAGCTCACTTAGCGCTTGCTCGGCGCCGTCAACCGCCAAGGGGCGCAAGCCCCATTGCTTGAGCACCTCGACCAGAATGCGGCGGTTCGTCGCGTTGTCATCGACCACCAGCACCGGCAGGTCGCGAATATCGTCCCAGTCGACCTGGTGTTTCGGTCGAGCGTCGGTTTGCACGCCGAAGCGCACCGTAAAGTGAAACGTGCTGCCCACGCCGGGAGTGCTGTCGACCCACATCCGTCCGCCCATCATCTCGACCAGTTGCCGCGAGATGGCCAAGCCCAGGCCCGTGCCGCCGTACTTGCGCGTGGTCGAGGCGTCGGCCTGGGTAAAGGCTTGGAACAGTTGCGGCTGCTTGTCCGCGGCGATGCCGATGCCGGTGTCAGCGACCGCCACGTGGAGCTCGACCGTGGGCCCAGGCAAGCGCGAGCCGAGGCCATTTTCCCGAGGCGAAACCTCGGCGCCGGCGGACGAGGCCGCGACCGCGCTGCGTTCGACGGTGACGACGATTTCGCCCCGTTCGGTGAACTTGACGGCGTTGCCCACCAGGTTGATGATCACCTGCCGCAAGCGGCCGGCGTCGCCCACCAGCGCGTCGGGAACGTCGGCCGGCACGCGACAGGCCAACTCCAGACCTTTGCCATAGGCGCGCAGCGCCAGCGTCCGCATCGTGTCGTCCAGATGGTCGCGCAGCTCGAACGGCGCGGGATCAAGCTCCAGCTTGCCAGCCTCGATCTTGGAAAAGTCGAGAATGTCGTTCAACAGCGCCAACAGCGCGTCGGCCGACAGCTTGACCATGTCCAGAAACTCGCGCTGCTCGGCCGTCAACTCGGTGTTGAGCGTCAGTTCGGTCATGCCGATGAGGCCGTTCATCGGCGTGCGGATTTCATGGCTCATGTTGGCCAAAAACTCGCTCTTGGCGCGCGTGGCCGATACCGCCTCCTCCTTGGCTCGTTGCAAGTCGGACTCGGCGCGTTTCCGTTCGGTAATGTCGTGAACAAAGGCGCTGAACAACCAGGCGTCCCCCAGGCGAATCGGCGAGATGGTCAGTTCGACCGGGAATTCGCGCCCGTCACGGTGCAGCGCCGCGATCTCGACGCGCTTGTTCAACACCGGGCCTGCGCCGGTGGCCAGGAAGCGCGACAGCCCTTGATTGTGGGCGTCGCGGTAGCGCGGCGGAATCACCACATCGGCCAGCACGCGCCCCAGCACCTCGGCGCGGCGCCAACCAAAGGTGGCCTCGGCTTGTTGGTTCCAGTCGATGATCTCGCCGGCCGGGTTCATGGCCACAAACGCGTCGTACGCGGCGTTGATGATGGTGCGGGCCCGCTCCTCGCTCGTTCGCAACGCCTGTTCCGCTTCGGCCAGCTTGACGATGGGCCGCGAGAACTGCCGAGCCAGCGCGTAGGAAGTGACCAAGCCAGCCAACAGCGTGCCGGCCAGCAGCGCCCACAGCAGCCGCTGCAACTTGGCCACCGGCGCGTACGCCTCGGCCGCGTCGAGCTTGGCGATCATGCCCCAATTGCCATAGCCGACCGGCCGATAAGCGACCAGCACGGAGTGCCCCCGATAATCGCGCGTTTCGCGAAAGCCCGATTCATCGCGGAGCGACGCCGCGGTGGCCGGCACGTTTTCGGCCGCCAACTCGTGCAATTCGGGGCGCATTAAATACTGAATGTGATCGCCGACCGACCGGGCCACGAGCACTTCGCCGGTTTGCTGCAACCCGGTTCGATCGTTCAGCACCTCGGCCAGGGGCTTGGCATCGAGAACCACCACCAACACCCCCGACAGCGCTCCCTCGCTCGACAACAGCGGCGCGGTGGCCCACTGCGCGAACCGCGGGCCTTGCGAGCGGGGCTCGCCAATATGGGGCGCCTGACGCCCGGCGCGGAAGTCGGGATCGTCGAGCAACGGGGCTTCGGCCGCCGCCTCGCGCGTCGAGGCCAGGACGACTCCCTGGCGATCGACCAGTTTGATTTCGCTGGCCAGCGTCAGGCTCTTCCGCGCGTCGGCCAGAATGGGCCGCACGCCCGCGGCGAACTCGTCGGGGCCGATCTCGCCGGCGGCGCGCCCTGTCATCAGCTCGCGCAACCGCGTGCGACTGGCAACCAGGCTCACGCGCGCTTTCTGCTGCTCAAGATAGTTCAACAGCGCGGCCTGACGCGTGCTGGCGACGAGCGTAAGTCGTCCTTGGATTTCGCTGACCAGCACCCGCCGTGTAAAAACATAGCCCGCGATTCCCAGCAACCCCGCCGTGCAGGTGATCAGCACGGCCACCGAGAGCGTCAGCCGCAGAATGAGCGACTGTCGCGTGAGCGGCTTCTCGAGCGCGGAGATCGCTGGTGTGTTGACGGCGTCGGACATGGGCGTGCCCCCCCAACCACGCTGGCAAGTCCGGCACGATGCGCGGGTTGCCCGGCCCCCATCATAACACGCCGCGCGAGCCCACGCGAAAGCGGGGGAGTCGCGTGCCGGCGGCGGGAAGCGGACGCTCTCGATCGCCAGCGGAGTGTCGGCTTGGAACCCGTCAGCAAACGCCCGCCCCGATCCCGTCATTCCCGCGCAGGCGGGAATCCAGAGCGCAGTCTGTCCACTAGATTCCCGCCTGCGCGGGAATGACGGCTGGGCTAGGGCCGCGACAACGAATGGAACGGTGCGCATGGGCGTGGCCCCGATATTTGCGTCAGGGCGGCCGAGGGTTGCAAGCCGTAGGTCAGGCCTTGGCCTGACGAAGTGGTGCGCACAACCTTGTCAGGCCAAGGCCTGACCTACAACCTTACCCAAGCCGGCGGCTTTGCCGCCGATTTCGGTGGCAAAGCCACCGGCTTGGTAGACACGCCCACCACCCAACGTCCTCGTTTCAAACTGCCCCATTGTCTGGCCCCGCGCTGACTGTCGATCCGCGCCGTGGTGGGTTAAACTCTGGGGTTCCAGCTCGCAGCTCGGGAACTTAAGGGACCGCCGCGCATCCCCACACCGATTGCCCCGCCCGGTGGAGTCGAGGGGGGCTCGTGTCTCGAGGAATACTTGGGCGAATGATCGGCCGCAACGATATGATTCCACGGATGAGCTCACGTCAACGCATCATCGACCACGGCGAGGTCTTTACCCCGCCGGCGCTCGTCAACGATATGCTCGACCTGGTCGCCCACGAGTGCGAGCGGATCGACAGCCGCTTTCTCGAACCCGCCTGCGGCAACGGCAACTTTTTGGCCGAAGTGCTGCGGCGCAAGCTGCTGACCGTCGACAAAAAACACGCCCGCCATCCCGAGAAGTGGGAGCGCGACGCGATCCTGTCGGTGTGCAGCCTGTACGGCATCGACCTGTTGCCCGACAACATCGCCGCCTGTCGCGAGCGTTTGCTCGCCGTGGTGGCCGACGCCTACGGCGCCTCGCACCGGGCGACCTTACCCGAGGCCGTCCGTCGCGCCCTGGCGTTCATTCTGGCCAAGAATATCGTCCAGGGAGACGCGCTGACGTTTCGCACCTCGGCCGACACGCCAATCGTGCTCAGCGAGTGGTCCCCCTTGAACGGAACCTTGCTGAAGCGTCGCGACTTTAGTTACGAGCATTTGCTCGAGGACAGTCGCGTGGCCAGCTTGCCGCTGTTTAGCGACCGAGGGGAAGACGTTTTCATTCCCACGAGCGTGGGCGAGTTCCCGGCTTGCCATTATCTGAAAGTCGCCGACGCCGAGGGGCCGGCATGAACGGCCACAACCCGGACATCCTCACCTGCCTGGCGAACCTCAGTGCCGACGAGGTGTTTACGCCGCCCAAGTTGGCCTTGGCCATGCTCGACAGTCTGCCCCCCGAGTTGTTTCGCCGGCCCGACACGACGTTTCTCGATCCGGTCTGCAAGTCAGGCGTGTTTCTGCGCGAGATCGCCCGCCGGCTCAACGACGGTCTGAAAGATCAACTCCCCGACGAGCAAGCGCGCGTCAACCACATCCTGACCAACCAGGTCTTCGGATTGGCGACGAGCGAACTGACGGCTTTGCTCAGTCGCCGCAGCGTTTATTGCAGCAAGAAGGCCGACGGCAAGTACAGCGTCGCCACCACATTCACCAAGGCCGACGGCAACATTCGTCTGCCCCGAACGCAGCACACGTGGAATGGCAGCGGCAAGTGCGCGTCGTGCGGCGCGAACCAGGGGGAGTACGATCGCGACGAGACGTTCGAGGCCTACGCCTACCCGTTCATCCACGGCATCGATCCCAGGGAGGTATTCAAGATGAAGTTCGACGTGATCATCGGGAACCCGCCGTATCAGTTGAGCGACGGCGGCTTCGGCCGCAGCGCCTCGCCGATCTATCACCAGTTTGTGCAACAGGCAAAGAAATTGGAACCGCGATACCTGACGATGGTCATCCCGGCGCGATGGTTCGCGGGCGGTAAAGGTCTGGATGAATTCAGAGAATCAATGTTGGCCGACGATCGCACGCGCTCAATCGACGACTTTCTTACCGCATCAGACGTTTTCCCGGGGATTGGCCTAAAAGGCGGCGTTTGTTATTTCGTCTGGGACCGAGACAATCCAGGCCCCTGCCGAGTGTCGACGCACTTCAAGGACTGGCCCACTTCAACCGCAACTCGCTCGCTCGTTGAAGAAGGGGTCGACGTTTTCATCCGATTCAACGAAGGACTTTCCGTTCTTGAAAAGGTCGTTTCAGTTGAAACCGGTTCAAGGCAATCGCTGTCGTTGCCCTCAAGCAAGCGTTTCGACAGGCTCGTTAGTTCTTTAAGGCCATTTGGCCTCCGCACGTATTTTAAGGGGAATTCTACCGAATCGACTGGCGACGTCTTGGTCTATCGAAACGGCGGTAAAGGCTACACACCGAGAGACTCTATAGAGGTTGGCACTGACCTGATCGACAAGTGGAAAGTTTATGTCGGTCGCGCGGCACCCGGCACGGGAAACAAGGACACGTACCCGCACCGCATCATCAGCACGCCCTTCATCGGGGAGCCTGGGAGTATCTCTTCTGAGACTTACCTGTGTATTGGTCCTTTCGATAATCGAAATCAAGCTGAAAGCGTTTTGTCGTATCTGTCGTGCCGATTGACACGTTTTTTGATTCTCCTGCACAAGCCAGCGCAGGACACAACCCGTAAAGTCTACACCTTCGTTCCGACTCAAGTTTGGACCAAGCAGTGGACAGACAAAGACCTATACGAAAGATACGCATTGACGGCGACTGAGATTGAATTCATCGAGAAGATCGTACGCCCGATGGACGTCACGGGCGGTGCCACCGACGAGGTCATTGCCGACGTCGATGACGATGAATAGAGGATAGGATTCATGTCCATCGACCAGTTCTTCCCCGCACGCCCTCCCGCTGCGCCGACCATCTACGCCTTTGCCAGCACGCACCCTGACCACGCCGGGTTGCTCAAGGTCGGCTACACCGAGCGCGTCGCCGCCGACCGGATCGCCGAGCAGTTCCCCTCGGGCCTCAACGCCTATCGCATCGAACTGATCGAGCCGGCCATGCGCTCGGACGGGTCGAGCTTTACCGACCACGAAGTCCACCGCCACCTCCGCGCCCGCGGCATCAAGAACCCGTCGCACGAATGGTTCAAATGCTCGGTCGCGCAAGTGCGGGCCGCCGTCGTGGCCGTGCGCGATCGAACCGCCAACGTCGAAGACCGCACGCTGAGCTTTGGCCCGCGCCCCGAGCAACAAGACGCCATCGAGCGCACCGCCGATTACTTCCAGCGGGCCAAGACCGAGCAGCCGGGGCATACGCCACATTTCTTGTGGAACGCCAAGATGCGGTTCGGCAAGACCTTTGCCACGTATCGACTGGCCAGGCAAATGGGCTGGCGCAAGGTGCTGGTGCTGACGTTCAAACCAGCGGTGCTGCATGCCTGGTCCGAGGACTTGCAGCAACACCGCGACTTTGCAGGCTGGCAGTTCATCACGCGCGACGGCGAACTGACCTATGAACAAGCGGACAAACAGCGGCCGATCGTTTGTTTTGGCAGCTTTCAGGACTTTTTGCAGCGCACGCCCAGCGGGGCCATCAAGCCGCGCAACGCCTGGGTACACCAGACCGCGTGGGATTGCGTCGTGTTGGACGAGTACCACTATGGCGCCTGGCGCGAGAATGCCAAGGGATTGTTCGGCGCCGACGAGGAAGAGACCGGCGAAGTGGCCGAGGAAGTGACCAAGGCCGAAGTGGAATTCGACGAGTCGATCCTGCCGATCGACACGGCGCATTACTTGTATCTGTCGGGCACGCCGTTCCGGGCGTTGGCGTCGGGCGAGTTCATCGAAGATCAGATTTACAATTGGACCTACAGCGACGAGCAGCGGGCCAAGCGCGACTGGAAAGGCCCGGGGCCGAACCCCTATGCCAGCTTGCCGCGACTGGTGTTGATGACCTACACGCTGCCCGACGACATTCGACAAGTGGCCGAGGAAGGAGAGTTCAACGAGTTCGACTTGAACGAGTTCTTTCGGGCCGAAGGGGAAGGAGACGACGCCAAGTTCGAACACGAGAACGAAGTGCAAAAGTGGCTCGACCTGATCCGTGGCGCGTTCCGCGGCACGACGGTCGACGACTTGAAGCTGGGCAAGGACCGCCCGCCGTTGCCGTTTAGCGATGCGCGGCTGCTGGGCGTGTTGCAGCATTCGTTCTGGTTCTTGCCCAGCGTGGCGTCGTGCCAGGCGATGGCGCGATTGCTGAAGGCCAAGAACAACACCTTCTATCAGGATTACCACGTGGTGGTGGCGGCTGGCTCGGACGCGGGCGTCGGCGCCAAGGCGCTGCCGCCGGTGCTCGCGGCGATGGACGAGCCGCTGGCGAGCAAGAGCATCACCCTGTCCTGCGGCAAGCTGACGACGGGCGTGACCGTGCGTCCCTGGGCGGGGATGCTGATGCTGCGCAAATGCAGCAGCCCCGAGACGTATTTTCAGGCCGCATTTCGCGTGCAATCTCCCTGGACGGTCAAAGACGAGCAGGGGCAGGAGATTGTCGTCAAGCCGGAGTGCTATGTATTTGACTTCGCGCCGAACCGGGCGCTGCGCCAGATTGCCGACTATGGTTCGCGACTGGCCACCGATGACACCACGGCCGAACAGCGGGTGGGGGAGTTGGTGGGGTTCTTGCCGGTGCTGCAATACGACGGCAGTTCGATGCGTCAGTTGGACGCGGCCGCGATTTTGGACATCGCCACGGCCGGCACCAGCGCGACGCTGCTGGCCAAGCGCTGGGAAAGCGTGCTGCTGGTGAACGTGGACGATTCGACGCTGAACCGGCTGATGAACGACCAGGCGGCAATGGCGGCGCTGATGGCGATCGAGGGCTTTCGCAACCTGAACGCCGACCTCGAGACGATTATCAACCGCTCCGAGCAGATCAAGGATGCCAAGCGCAAAGCGGGCGAAGGGGACGAGCCGAGCGCCAAGGAAAAGAAGGAACTGACCGAGGCCGAGAAAGAGCGCAAGAGTCTGCGCAAGCAGGTGCAGGAAAAGCTGATCAAGTTCGCGGCGCGCGTGCCGGTGTTCATGTATTTGACCGACTTCCGCGAGCAGCGATTGAAGGACGTGATCACCAAGCTGGAGCCCAAGCTGTTTAAGCGCGTGACCGGGTTGACGACCGAGGACTTCGAGCGGCTGGTGAGTCTGGGCGTGTTCAACAGCGCGCTGATGAACGATGCCGTCTGGAAGTTCCGTCGCTACGAGGATGCCAGCTTGCGGTACATGGGCGTGAGCCGGCACAAGTGGACGGAGGTGGGGCTGTTCGATACGGCGCTGACGGAAGAGGATTTTAAGCAGACGTTTGAGGGGCTCGTGAGGGAATGAGCCACGACAAGTCGTCGCTGACGATGACAGGAATGCGCACGCCCAGAGGCCAGCGCAGAAAAAAGCCCCGGTTCTGCTGGGGTCCGCCATGCAAGGCGAAGCCCGGCAAAACCGGGGCAGTGGGCGATACAAGACTCGAACTTGTGACCCCCAGCTTGTCGAGCTGG